>NZ_JBHYXZ010000179.1:0-9499 GCF_042752395.1 Actinosynnema sp. NPDC059335
GTAGGACACACGCGTGTGTCCTACGTCCGGAACGCGTGTGTCCTACGTCCGGGACCCCCGAGTTCAACGCTCAGCGCGTGTGGACGAACAGCGAGTCCACGCCGTGCACGATCGACGCGGTGCGGAACCCGGGCCGCGCGGCGGCCAGGCGCAGGCCCGGGAACCGGCGCAGCAGCGCCGGGTAGGCGGCGCGCAGCTCCATCCGGGCCAGCTCCGCCCCCACGCACCGGTGCGCGCCGTACCCGAACGCCAGGTGCGACGTCGGCGGCCGGGAGGGGTCGAAGTCCGACGCGCCCTCGCGGTTGGCCGCCGACAGCGACACGATCACCACGTCGCCCTCCTCCACCTGCTGGTCGCCGACCTTCAGCGGGTGCCGGGCGAACCTCGGGAACGCCACCTGCACCACGCTCAGGTGCCGCAGCAGCTCCTCCACCAGCGGCGCGGCGGCCGCGTCGTCGTCACGCATCGCGGCACGCGCCGCGTCGTCCTTCAGCAGCACGATCGCGCCCAGCGCCAGCATCGACGCCGTGGTGTCGAACCCCCCGGTCAGCACGCCGTCGGCCAGGCCCGCCAGCTCGACGTCGCTCACGTCGTCCCCGTGCTGGCGGATGATCGAGCCGATCAGCCCGTCGCCCGGCGACCGGCGCTCGCGGCGCACGATCTCCTCCATGTAGGACAGCGACTCCGAGATCGCGCCCAACGCCTGCCCCGCGCCGCCGAACAGGTCGAACCGCGCCGCCGCCAGCTCCTGGAACCGGTCGCGGTCCTCGTAGGGCACGCCCAGCAGCTCGCAGATCGTCAGCGACGGGATCGGCAGCGCGAACTCCTTGACCAGGTCGACCGGCCCGTCGACGGCCTCCATGGCGTCCAGCCGCTCGGTCACGATCGCGTCGATGCGCGGCACCAGCCGCGACAGCCGCCGCATGGTGAACTCCGGCGTGAGCAGCTTGCGCAGCCGGGTGTGGTCGGGCGGGTCGGCGAAGCCGAGGCCGCCGGGCGACTGCTCGATGCGCCCGACCGCCGCGCCGAGCCGCGCGTAGTCGTTGCTGAACGCGCCTGTGTCGGACAGCACCTTCCTCGCCTCGTCCTGCCCCGTGACCAACCACACCCGCAAGCCGAACGGCACCGGGATCCGGTGCACCGCGCCGGCCTCCCGCATCCGCTCCAACTCGGCGACCGGCACCACCCCGTCCCGCTTCAACGGGACCAGCGCCCGGTCCGGGAGCAGCGACAACGCCCGCGAACCGATCTTGCCCAGCACCCACCGCGTCGCCGAACGCCGTGCGACCCACGCCACCAAGCCGTCGCGCACGGACGCCAGAGTCGTCATCGAACACCCCTCTTCCCCAGATCGAATCGACCGACGGTAACCGTACGTAGGGGTGAGCAGCATCGCGCTAGAGGCGGATTGACACGACAGGGTCCTTGACAGACGATCGGCAATCGCGCGCGAAACGGGGGAAGCCGGTCGAAATCCGGCGCTGACCCGCAACGGTAGGCCCCTCCCGGGGACGAGCCCGAACACCCGTCGCGCGTGCCACGCTCCTGACACCGTCGAGGTCAACGGGTCGGAGCCCGGGAAGCGGCGAGCACGGCTGTCCGGGGTCCGCTCGCGCCTTGCGCCCCGGAAAGGCAGAACATGTCGTTGAGACGGACCGCCGCCGTCATCGCCGCCGCCGCTGTCACCGCGCTCGCGCTCGCCCCCGCCGCACGGAGCCAGGACGAGGCGCGGGCGGTGCCGACGACGGACGCGAGCGACGCCGCCGCGGGGTGGCTGGCCCGGCAGCTCGTCGACGGCGACCACTTCCTCTACCCCGGCACGACCTCCCCCGACCAGGGCTCGACGTTGGACGCGCTGTTCGCGTTCACCGCCGCCGGGGTGGCCTCCGACAGCGCGGACAAGGCGCTCGCGTGGCTCGCCCGGCCGGAGGTCATCGCCAACTACCTGCACTTCGACGACCCCGCCGAGTCGTTCGCGGGCTCCTACGCGAAGCTGGCGCTGGCCGTCCAGGTCCGCGGCGGCGACCCGTCGGACTTCGGCGGCGAGGACCTGATCGCGGGCCTCACCGCGTTGCAGGCCCCGTCCGGCCGGTTCGTCAACAAGTCGCAGTACGGCGACTTCTCCAACGGGTTCAGCCAGGCGTTCGCGGTGCTCGCCCTGGACCGCGCGCAGGGCGCGCCGCGGGCCGCCGTGGACTACCTCGTCGGTCAGCAGTGCGGGGACGGCGGCTTCCCGCTGATCCTGGAGGCCACGCCCTGCGTGTCGCACGTGGACGCCACGTCCATGGCCGTGCAGGCGCTGGTGGCCGTCGGCGACACCGCCGCGGCCGGCGAGGCCCTCGACTGGCTGGAGGGCGTGCAGCAGCCCGGCGGCGGCTTCCGCGACGAGGGCGCGACCGACGCGGGCAACGCCAACAGCACCGGCCTGGCCGCGCAGGCGTTGCGCGCGGGCGGCCGCACGGCCACCGCGGACCTCGCCGTCCGGTTCCTCACCTCGCTCCAGGTCGGCTGCACGGCCGCCGAGGCCGACCGGGGCGCGATCGCGTTCGACGCGACGGGCTTCCAGCAGACCTCGTCGTTGCGCGCCAGCGCGCAGGGCGTCCTCGGCCTGGTCGGCGTCGGCTTCGGCGACCTGACGGCCGACGGCGGCACGCCGGGCACGCCGGTGCTGGACTGCCCGGCCACCACCACGTCGTCGACCGCGGCCACCACCACGAGCACCGACACCACGACGACCACCGGCACCGACGCGACCACCACCACGACGGACGCCTCCGTCACGGCCACCACCACGACCGCCGCGGTGGTGGCCGTGACGGCCAACCGGGGCAACCTGGCCCGCACCGGCGCGGACGTCGGCCCGGCGCTGTGGGTCGGCGCGCTGCTGCTGGTCGGCGGGGTGCTCACGGTCCTGTTGTCGCGCAAGCGGTACGCGGATGCGCGGAAGTGACCGGCCGGTGGGCGCGAGCGCTGACGGCGGCGGCCGTCGTCGGGCTCGCGATGACGAACGCCCCGCTGACCGCGCAGGCGGCTGACTGCGCGGGCGTCACGGTCGTCGTGGACTTCCGCTCGTTGGGCGGCGGCGTGCAGACCGGGTGCGCGCCCGGTGACCCCGCCACGGGGACGGCCGCGCTCAGCGCCGCCGGATTCGGCTACACGTTCGCCGCCCTCCAGCCGGGGTTCGTGTGCCGGATCAACGGCAAGCCGAGCAGCGACCCGTGCCGGACCACGTCGCCGACCACGGCCTACTGGGGCTACTGGCACGGCCGGCCCGGCGAGTCGTGGGTCTACAGCAGCACGAGCGCGAGCGCGTACGACCCCGCGCCGGGCACCGTCGAGGGCTGGTCGTTCGGCGCGGGCGAGCCGCCGGGCATCGCGCCGCCGGCGCCCGCGCCGAAGCCCGCCCCACCGGCGCCCCCCGCGCCCGACCCTGGGCAGCCCGCGCCGAACCCGGCGCAACCGGGTCAACCCGGCCAACCGAATCAGCCGCAACCGCCCGCGCCGCGGCAGCCCGGCCCGCCGACCGCCGAACCCACGCAGGAGACGACCACCACCACGGCGGAGACGACGACCACGCCGCCTTCCTCCGCCGAGGAAACGACGGTCGGCGGAACTTCGTCGAGTCCGGTCGTGCCGACGGACGGCGCGTCACCGGAAGCAGGAGCCGAGCCGACGCCGGACTCGGGCGGCGCGGTCGGCCTGGTGATCGGGATCGTGGTGGTCGCCGTGTTGGCCGGCCTCGGGGTGTGGACCGCGCGGCGGCGCGCCAGGGCGGCGGAGTGAGCCTGCACCCCGGTGCGTGGTGGCTGTGGGCGTTGTGCCTGGCCGCCGTCGCGGCCCGCACCACCAACCCGCTGCTGCTGGCGCTGGTGATCGCGGTCGCCGGGTACGTCGCCGTGTCGTGCCGCGAGGACACGCCGTGGGCGAGCGCGTACGGGGTGTTCCTCAAGTTCGCCCTGGTGGTGCTCGCCGTCCGGGTGGTGCTGCACGTGCTGCTCGGCGGTGTGGGCGGGCCGACCGTGCTCGTGACGCTGCCCGAGATCCCGCTGCCCGACTGGGCGAAGGGCATCCGGCTGGGTGGTCCGGTGAGCGCCGAGGGTCTCGCTTTCGCGCTGTACCAGGGGCTCCAGCTCGCCACGTTGCTGTGCTGCGTGGGCGCGGCGAACGCGTTGGCCAACGCCAAGCGGCTGCTGCGGTCGCTGCCGGCCGCGTTGTACGAGGTGAGCGTGGCGGTGGTGGTGGCGTTGACGGTCGCGCCGCAGCTCGTGGCCAGCGCGCGGTCGGTGCGCCGGGCGCGGGCGTTGCGGGGTGACGCCGTGCGCGGCGTGAAGGCGATGCGGGTGCTGATGGTGCCGGTGCTGGAGGACGCGTTCGAGCGGTCCCTGGTGCTGGCCGCGGCGATGGACTCGCGCGGCTACGGCCGGGCGGCGGGGCTGCCGCGGCGGACCAGGGTGCTGACGGGCGTGCTGGTGCTGGGCGGCCTGGTCGGGTTGTGCGTCGGCGCGTACGGGCTGCTCGGCGGCGGCACCCCGAACACGGTCGGCACGCCGATGCTGGCGGCCGGGGCGGCGCTGGCCGTCGCGGGCCTGTGGACCGGGTCGCGGCGGGTGCGGCGCAGCCGGTACCGGCCGGACCGGTGGGGGCCGCGGGAGCTGCTGATCGCCGCGTCCGGCCTGCTCGCCGCACTGGCGACGTACCTCGCCCCGGACGGCCTCGGCCGGGCGGCGCTGACCCCGGACACCGTGCCGCTGGTCCCGCCCGAACTGCCGCTGCTGCCCGCGGTCGGCCTGCTGTGCGCGCTCGCGCCCGTTGTCGTCGCCAGGAACAGGATGGGCCAGTGATCCGGTTCGAGAACGTCTCCGTCACCTACCGCGACGCCGCCGCGCCCGCGTTGGCCGGGGTGGACCTGCACGTGCCGGAGGGCGAGCTGTGCCTGGTGGTCGGGCGGACCGGGTCGGGCAAGTCGACGCTGTTGCGCGCGGTCAACGGGCTGGTGCCGCACTTCACCGGCGGCACGCTCACCGGCCGCGTGCTGGTGGACGGCCGCGACACCCGCACGCACCCGCCGCGCGAGCTGGCGGACGTGGTCGGCGTGGTGGCGCAGGACCCGCAGGCCGGGTTCGTCACCGACTCGGTCGAGGAGGAGCTGGCGTACTCGATGGAGTCGCTGGGACTGCCCAACCCGGTGATGCGCAAGCGGGTCGAGGAGACGCTGGACCTGCTCGGGCTGGCCGACCTGCGCCGCCGCCCGCTGGCCGCCCTGTCCGGCGGGCAGCAGCAGCGCGTGGCCGTCGGCGCGGCCCTCACCGCGCACCCGCGGGTGCTGGTCCTGGACGAGCCGACCTCGGCGCTGGACCCCGGCGCGGCGGAGGACGTGCTGGCCGCGGTGCACCGGCTGGTGCACGACCTCGGCATGACCGTGCTGATCGCCGAGCACCGGCTGGAACGGGTCGCGCAGTACGCCGACCGCGTGGTGTGGCTGCCGGGCGGCGGGCTGCCGCCGGTCGCGGGCGACCCCGGTCCGGTCCTGGCGGACGCCCCGGTCGCGCCGCCCGTGGTGCGGCTGGGCCGGCTCGCCGGGTGGGACCCGGTGCCGGTGTCCATCCGGGACGCGCGGCGCAGGGCCGGTCCCTTGCGCGACCGCCTCGCCACGCCACCCGCATCCACTCCACCCGCGCGCACGTCGTCCACGCCCGCGCCACCTACATCCGCGCCACCCGCGCCCGCGCCCACATCCGCGTCGTCCACGTCGTCGCCACCCACGCCCACATCCGCGTCGTCCGCGCCTGCACGGCTCGCGCCGGCGTCGTCCACGTCGTCACCGGCAGCGGGCCTGGTGCGGGTTCGGGACCTGCGGGTCCGCTACTCCGCCGTGGACGCGCTGCGCGGCGTGTCGCTGGACGTCGGCGCGGGTGAGCGGGTCGCGGTGATGGGCCGCAACGGGTCCGGCAAGTCCAGCCTGCTGTGGGCCGTGCAGGGCACCGGCAAGCGGTCCGGCGGCGAGGTGGCGGTGGAGGACGTGGACCCGGCGACGCTGAAGCCCGGACCGCGGCGGCGCGCCGTCGGCCTGGTGCCGCAGCAGCCCGGCGACCTGCTGTACCTGCACACGGTCGGCGGCGAGTGCGCGCAGGCCGACCGCGAGTCCGGCCGGTCCCCGGGCACGTGCCGCGAGTTCCTGGACCGGCTCGCGCCGGGCATCCCGGACGACCGCCACCCGCGCGACCTGTCCGAGGGGCAGCGGCTCGCGCTGGTGCTGGCGGTGGCGCTCACCCCGTCGCCGCGCGCCGTGCTGCTGGACGAGCCGACCCGGGGCCTGGACTACCCGGCGAAGACGCGGCTGGCCGAGGCGTTGCGGGACCTCGCCGACGACGGGCACGCGGTCGTGCTGGCAACCCACGACGTGGAGTTCGTGGCCGAGTACGCGACCCGCGTGGTGGTGCTCGCCGAGGGCGAGGTGGTGGCCGACGGGCCGACCGCCGAGGTGGTCACCGCGTCGCCGGTGTTCTCGCCGCAGGTGGCGAAGGTGCTCGCACCGCAGCAGTGGCTGACCGTGGCGGACGTGCGCGCGGCCCTGGCGGCCCGGTGAACGGCGCGCCCGTCCGGATCCGGTCCCGCGCCGCCGTCGCCCTGGGCGTGGCCGCCGCGATCAGCGTCGTCGCGTTCGGGTGGCCGCTGCTGGTGTCCGCGGACGCCGTGATCGCCCAAGGCGCGACCGCGCCGTGGGTGTTCGCCCTGCTGCTGCCGCTCGTGCTGGCGGTCGTGCTGGCCGAGATCAGCGAGGGCGGCCTGGACGCGAAGGCCGTGGCGATGCTGGGCGTGCTGTCCGCGCTGGGCGCGGCGATCCGGCCCCTCGGGGCGGGCACGGCGGGTGTCGAGACGGTGTTCTTCCTGCTCGTGCTGGGCGGCCGGGTCTTCGGGCCCGGTTTCGGGTTCGTGCTGGGCAACACGATGCTGTTCGCGTCGGCCCTGCTCACCGGCGGCGTCGGGCCGTGGCTGCCCTACCAGATGCTCGCCGCGGCGTGGGTGGCGCTCGGCGCGGGGCTGCTGCCGCCCGCCCGCGGCAAGGCCGAGTTGGCGCTGCTGGGCGGGTACAGCGCCGTCGCCTCGCTGGTGTACGGGCTGCTGCTGAACCTGTCGTTCTGGCCGTTCGCGCTGGGCGCGGGCAGCACGTCGCTGTCGTTCCAGCCGGGCGCGCCGATCCTGGACAACCTGGTCCGCGTGGTGGCGTTCAGCCTCGCCACCTCGCTCGGCTGGGACGTCGGCCGCGCGATCACCACCACGATCCTGGTCCTGGTGACCGGCCCGGTGCTGCTGCGGACGCTGCGCCGGGCCGCGCGCCGCGCCTCGTTCGGCGACCCCGCGCTCACGCCGGGAGCCGCGCCGCCACCTCCGCCACCGCGTCCAGCGCCGCCGATGTGAGGTGGCCCGTGGCGACCTCGGCCTCGGCCACCGCCACCGTCGTGCGGTCGAGGTCCGAGCCGTAGTTCGCGCCGGTGAACGCGATGTCGGCCAGACCGACCTCGGCCGCGCCCAACGCCCGCACGTCACCGGTGCCGGGCGCGTCCACGACGTCCCGGAACGCCCGCGCCTCGCCGCCCGAGCCGAAGACCACCCAGGCGACCGCCACCACCGCCGAGTTGCCCGCTTCGTCGCCCACGGTGATCAGCACCCGGTCCACCGACGCACACCCGCTGCGCAGCAGGAACTCCCGCACCTCCCCGAACGACGCCGCCTCGCACCCGCTCCGCCGCCGGTCGGTCCGCTTCAGCTCGCGCAACCCGATGCTGCGCCACGCGCCCTCGACGTCACCGCGCCGGGCGAGGTCGACGCCCTCGGCCCGGCGCTCCGCCACGCCCGGCCCCGGACCGCCACCGCCGGAGCCGCCGGTGCTCAGCCCGACCGCTCCCCCGTACCCGACCGCGCTGAGCGCGAGCAGCCCGGCCAGCAGCACCGACCCGCTGCGCCCTCCCCCGCCGCCGACCGGCCGCACCCGTCCCCGGTCGTCGGTGTAGAACCCTCTCGGCACCGTCGGCCTCCTCCCCCTGGGGAAGGTTTAGCAACGCCGCCGCACCGCAGACCCGAATTTCGCGGAGAACCGCTCGAAGAGCGCAAACCAGACGGTCGGTTCACTGACGGTGCGTGATCCGCCACGCGCGTGGCACACCGGAGCGGGCAACCCGGTCACCTGGCGGGCCTGCGGGCGGCCAGCAGCAACGCCACCCCGAGCACCGACATGATCAGACCCATGCCGTACGCGGTGCGGTAGCCGAGGTGCTGCGCCAGGCCCAGCAACGGCCCGGACAGCATCGTGGCGGTCTTGTAGGTGTTGGTGAACAACGTGCTGGCGTACCCCGGCCGGTCCGGGGCCAGGTCCTGGAAGTACGAGATGCCGACGCCCATCACCGCCGAGATCACCACCGCGTGCAGCACCTGGGCGGCCATCACCTGCCACGTCGCCTGCGTGACCAGCATGACCGAGTAGTACGCCAGCGCCACCGCGCCGCCCGCCAGCACGAGCACCCGGTGGTTGACCCGCATCGCCAACGCGCCGAAGCCCAGCATCAGCGGGATCTCCAGCGCCGCGCACAGCCCCAGCACCAGGCCCGCGTCACCGGTCGTGCCGCCCAGGCCCTCGGTCACGAACAGCGGCATCGCGACCACGCCGACCGAGGTCGCGCCCTGCAGCAGCACGAACGCCGACGCCGCGAGCACCACCTCCCGGCGCATGCCGACCCCGGCCGGGACGTCGGCGGCCGGCGGGGTCGCCGGGCCGAGCTTCGGCAGCCACACCAGGATCACCGCGGTGGCCAGCACGTACACCGCGGCGCTGGCGCCGAACAGGCCGATGAACCCGCCGCCCGCGATCAGCAGCGCGCCCAGCGGCGGTCCGCCGACCCAGGCGACCGACATCGTCGTCCGCAGCCCGCTCATGACCAGCGGCGCCCGGGCCGAGCCGCTGCGCTCCAGCACCTGCCGCGCGTAGGCGTACATCTGCGGGATCTGCGAGGACGCGAGCGCGAAGAGCGTCATCGAGACCACCAGCAGCAGCCAGTACTCGCGCACCGCGGCGAACAGCACCCACGACAGCGCGCCCGCCACCCCGGCGACCGCGAGCAGCGTGCGCCGGATCGCCCGCGAGTCGGACAACCGCCCGACCACCGTGCTCACCAGCATCGACGACAGCCCGCTGAGCAGCAGGAACGCCCCGACCGCGACGGGACCGGCCTGGACCTCCTTGACCAGGAACAGCGACAGGAACGGGCCCGCGAGCGCGTACCCGACCCCCGTCAGGAGGCTCACCGACACCAGCGGCACGAAAGGTCTGGACCCGGTCGGGGCGGGCGGTGTCTCACTCAGCAGGGGCACACCGGCGAGGGGGGGGGTGGTCGCCGGGGCGCCGGTCCCGGGCTGTCTCTGAAACACAACGACTTGCGCACCAGACGCCCCCCCCCCGCCGCGGCCCCACCCCCCCCCGCGACTCCACCACCTCGTGGAACGG
>NZ_JBHYXZ010000179.1:9509-15741 GCF_042752395.1 Actinosynnema sp. NPDC059335
AGGTCGGGACCGGGTGGGGGGGGGGGGTTTAACACACCGCCGGGCCACACCGGCTATCCTTGACACCCCATGGGGCGAAAAGGAAGCCGATTTCCAGCATTCGGACTGGTGAGAGCGCCCTCACACGACCGCGCGGGCGATCAGCACGGCCACGTCGAGCGGCAGCTCGCGGACGTCCTCCAGCGCGAAGCCGTCGGCCGCCGGCAGCCGCCGGTGCTCGTCGGTCGTCCGCTCGCCGCCCTGCACGGTGTTGACCATCATGTGCACGTCGAACGCCAGCGGCAGCAGCGTGCCCGGGTCGTCCCGGATCGGGCGCTCCACCACGGCCGGCGTCGCGCCCTCGGCCATCGCCGCGCGCACGTTGCGCAGGATCGCCGAGCACCGCTCGTCGTCCCAGTCGTGCATGATCCGCGACAGCAGGTACAGGTCGCCGCCGGCCGGCACCGGGTCGTGGAAGAAGTCGCCCGCGACCACCTCGGCCCGCTCCCCGTGCGCGGCCGGCACCTCGGCCGCCGCGGCGGTCACGTGCGGCCGGTCGAACAGCACGCCGCGCAGGCCGGGCGCGGCGGTCAGCACGAGGTCGAGCAGCCGCCCGTCGCTGCCGCCCACGTCGACCACCGTGCCGGTCGCGGGCAGGTCCGGCAGGCCGGGCACCAGCCCGAGGAAGCTCGTGCCCGCCGCCATCGCGCCCTCGAACAGCCGGGCGTCGGCCGGGTACGCGGCGAGGTGCTCGAACAGCTGCGCGCCGTGCACGTGGCGGAACCCGCTCTCGCCGGTGCGCAGGGTGTGCTCCAGCCCGCTGAACGACCGGTAGAACAGGCCGCCTAGATGCGTGCCAGGTCGCGCTGCGACCCCGGCACGTCGGCGCGCAGCAACGCGCCGACCTCGGTCGGCGACCACCGCTCGCCGTCACGGCGCAGCACGCCGAGCGCGGCCAGGTAGTCCAGCACGCGGCGCAGCTTGTCGGCCCGCGTGCCGGTGCGCCCGGCCAGCTCGGCGGTGTCGAGCGGACCGGCGGCGAGCAGGTCGGCCACGCCCAGCTCGGCGGCCGCCGCCACGGCGCGGAACGGGGCACCGCTGACCGGGCGGTTCTCGGGCGCACAGAATGGGCCGACGGCGGCCTGCGCAGAACCGAATGGCCGCGTTCCGCTTCGGCAAGCGGAACGCCCGGCGGTCCCGCCGGTGCTCGTGACCGGCGGCGGAACGACCCGGAACGCCCGCGGACGTCCGTGAACGACCCGGTATGCCGGGGGCATGCCGGCCGCGCCGGGGTTGACACGCCCGATGACACGTGCCTGCACGCCCGATGGCATGCCCTCCCCGGACCGTCGTGCCCGAACACCGGAGGAAGGGAACCGACATGGACTACGCCTTCGAGGCGGAGGGCCTGGTCAAGCGGTACGGCAGGACCACCGCGCTGGACGGGGTCGACCTGGCCGCGCGACCGGGCACCGTGCTGGGGGTGCTCGGGCCGAACGGCGCGGGCAAGACGACGGCGGTGCGCATCCTCGCCACGCTGCTGCGCCCGGACGGCGGCCGCGCCGCGGTCGGCGGGGTGGACGTGGTCGCGGACGCGCCGCGGGTGCGCCGGATGATCGGGCTGACCGGGCAGTACGCCTCGGTGGACGAGGACCTGACCGGCGTGCAGAACCTCGTGCTGATCGGGCAGCTGCTGAACCTGCGCACCGCGCAGGCCAAGGCGCGGGCCGCCGAGCTGCTGCGCGACTTCGAGCTGACCGAGGCGGGCGGCCGGCAGGTCAAGACGTACTCGGGCGGCATGCGCCGCCGGCTGGACCTGGCCGCGAGCCTGGTCGGCCGGCCGGACGTGATCTACCTGGACGAGCCGACCACCGGGCTGGACCCGGCCAAGCGGGACGACATCTGGCAGGTGGTGCGGGCGCTCGTGGCCGACGGCGCGACCGTGCTCCTGACCACGCAGTACCTGGAGGAGGCCGACGCCTTGGCCGACGAGATCTCGGTGATCGACCACGGGAAGGTGATCGCGCACGGCACGCCCGCGGCGCTCAAGCGCGTCGTCGGCGGGCAGACCGTGCTGGTGCGGCCCGCGGACCCGGCCCGGCTCGCGGACGCCGCCGCGGTGCTGGCCGAGGTGTCCGGACACCAGCCAGAGTCCACCGGCCGCGGCGTGGTGACCGTGCCGGTGGACGGCGACGCCGCGTTCACCGAGGTGGTGCGGCGGCTGGACCAGCGGCGGATCCCGGTGACCGAGCTGTCGCTGCGGCTGCCGAGCCTGGACGAGGTCTTCTTCACGCTGACCGGCAAGCACACGGAGGTGGCGGCATGACGACGGTGGCGGCTCCGCCCGCGGTGGCGGTCGGGACGGGACGGCGTCCGTTCGGCCTGGCGCGGCACAGCCTCGCACTGGCCCGGCGCAGCCTCATCAAGACCATGCGGTCACCGGAGCAGTTGTTGGACGTGACGCTCCAACCGGTGATCTTCGTGGTGTTGTTCGTGTACCTGCTGGGCGGCGCGGTGTCCGGCTCCACGCACGAGTACCTGCAACTGCTGCTGCCCGCGATCATGGTGCAGACGACCGTGTTCGGCGGCATGGCGACCGGGGTGAACCTCAACACCGACATCGGCAAGGGCGTGTTCGACCGGTTCCGCAGCCTGCCGATCGGCCGGTCCGCGCCGCTGATCGGCTCCGTGCTCGGCGACCTGATCCGGTACGTGGTGGCGGTGGTGTCGCTGCTGCTGTTCGGCACGCTGATGGGGTTCCGGGTGGAGACCGGTGCGCTGTCCGCGCTGGCGGCGTGCCTGCTGGTGATCCTCTTCGCGTTCTGCCTGAGCTGGGCGTTCGTGCTGGTGGGGATGCTGGTGCGGCAGCCGGGCGCGGTGCAGGGCATCGGGTTCGTCGCCCTGTTCCCCCTGACGTTCGGCACCAGCATGATCGCGCCCGCGGCCACGCTGCCGGGGTGGTTGCGGTCGTGGGTCGAGGTGAACCCCGTGACGCACGTGATGGACGCCTCGCGCGGGTTGATGGTCGGCGGTCCGGTGGCCGGGCCGGTGGCGTGGACGCTGGTGTGGTCGGCGGTGTTCGTGGCCGTGTTCGCGCCGTTGGCCGTCCATGCCTACCGCCGTCGCGCCTGACCTGCGGCTTTCCCGGTCGACAAGAAAAGTCGGAAATACCGCCGATTGTCAATTGAATTTCCTCGCCCCGATGCGCGACGCCTATTCTTTTCCGCGGTGTATCTGTGCCCGCGCCATCCGATCCTTTCCCCCGACGACGGGGAACCGGGGGGCTGGGGTGCTGGTCGGGCGACAGGGGGAAATGACGGCGGCGCGCGCCGCGCTGGCGGAATCCGCGCGGTCACGGCGGTGCGCGGTCGTCGAGGTGGTCGGCGAGCCGGGGGTGGGGAAGTCGTCGCGGGTGGCCGCGGTGCTCGCCGAGGCCGCCGGCGACGGCGTGGTGGCCGTGCACGCCAGGGCGGGCGACCACGGCGCGGGCCCGTTCGGGGCCCTGGTCGAGGCGTTGGACGACCTCGTGGCCGAACGCGACGGCCGGCTCCGGGCGTTGTCCGGCGACGACCGCGCCGTGCTGGCGGAGATCTTCCCCGCGCTGCGCGGGACCGGCCCGGCCAGGGCGGAGCGGCACCGCGTCCACCGCGCGTTGCGCGCCCTGCTCGAACGGCTGTCCGGTTCCCGCGGGCTGGTGCTCGCGCTGGACGACATGCACTGGGCGGACTCCGCCCTGGTCGAGTTCCTGGCGTACCTGGTCCGGCAGCCGCCGCAGGCGCGCCTGGTCGTCCTGGTGGCCTACCGGCCGCGGCAGGTCGATCCCCGGCTGACCGCCGCGCTGGCCGAGGGGCGGGTGGGCGTGCGGCGGCTGGACCTCGCGCCGCTGACCCGGGCCCAGGTCGCGGAACTGCTCGGTCCGGGGGTCGCCCCGGCCCGCGCCGCCGCGCTGCACGAGGCGAGCGGCGGCAACCCGCTGTACCTGCGGGCGCTCGCCGGCAGCGGCCTGCCGACGGGCACCCCGCTGCACGCCGTGCTCCTGGCCGAGTTCGCGGGCCTGTCGCCGCTCGCCCGGCGGGTCGCGCGGACCGCGGCCGTGGTGGGCGACCCGTTCGACGCCGACCTGGTCGCGGCGGTCGCCGGACTCGACCACGACGCGATCACCGGGGCGCTGGACGAGGCGCACCGGCGGGACGTCGTCCGCCCGCACGGCCTGTCCCGCTTCGTCTTCCGGCACGACGTGTTGCGGCAGGTGATCTACGACAGCACGGCCGCGAGCCGGCGGCGCGACGCCCACGCGCGGGCCGCGGAGGCGTTGCGGCGGAGGGGCGCGTCCCCCGCGGCCCGCGCCGGGCACGTCGCCCGCTCCGCCGCCGTCGGCGACCGGGACGCCGTCGAGCTGCTGCGCCGGGCCGCCGACGACCTGCGCTGGCACGCGCCCGGGGTCGCCGCCACCTACCTGCGGGAGGCCCTGGCGCTGCTGCCCGCGGCCGATCCCGCCGAGCACGGGCTGCGGATCCGGCTCGCCGGGTGCGTCGCCGCGGACGGCCGCCCGCACGACGCGCGCGAGGTCGTCGACCGGGTGCTGCACGGCCTGCCGGCGGGCGACCGCCGACGCCCGCCCGCGGTCGCGCTGGCCGGCACGATCGAGCGGCTGCTGGGCCACCACACCCGGGCGCGCGCCCTGCTGCGCCGCGAGCTGGACGCGGTCGCGGACCCGGTCGTCGCGGCCGACCTGCAACTGGAGCTGGGCATGATCGCGATCCTCGCCGGTGACTTCACCGCCGACCGCGACCTGGTCGAACACGCCCACCGGACCGCGTGCGCGGCGGGCGACCTGCCGCTGCGGGCGCACAGCGCCGCGCTGATCGCCCTCGCCGACTACGTCACGGGCGCGATCGACGCCGCCCGGTCCGGGGTGACCGCCGCGGCGGCGCTCGTGGACTCCCTGCCGGACCGGACGCTGACCACGCAACTGGAGGCGTGCGTCCACCTGGGGTGGACCGAGATGTTCCTGGAGCGGTTCCACGACGCGCTCGGCCACTTCGACCGCGGGCTGCGGCTGGCCCGCACGTCCGGCCAGGAGTACCTGCTGCCGTTCCTGCTGGCCGGGATCGCGTGCGACCACCAGTGGCTCGGCGAGCTGGACCTCGCGGCGCGCTTCGCCGAGGACGCCGTCGCGACCGCCGAGCTGTCCGGCAGCGACGAGCTGCGCACCATGACCTACACGCTGCAGGCGCTCGTGGCCAACCGGCAGGGCGACGTCGACCTGGCCCGGCGGGCGGGCGAGCGGGCGGTGACCGCGGCCGGTCGGGACCGCGACTGGTGGGCCGCCACCGCGGCGATCGTCCACGGCGAGGCGCGCCTGAACGCGGGCGACGACCCGGCGGAGTGCCTGCGCGCCGTGGCGGACGCGGCGGGCGGGCCCGACCTGGCCGCGGTCGACCCCGGCCACCGGCCCAACTGGTACCAGGTGTTCTTCTACACCGCGCTCGGCGTCGGCGACCTGGACGCCGCCCGGTCCTGGCTCGACCGCATGGCGGCCGCCTCGGCCGGTCTCGACGCCGTCCTGCCCTGCCGCGCGGCGCTGGTCCGGCTGGCCCGCGGCCACCTGCTGCTGGCGCGCGACCGCCCCGGCCCCGCGCTCGACCACGCCCGCGCCGCGGCGGCGGTGTTCGCCGACGCCGACGACCGCCTCGACCTCGGCCGGGCGCACCTGCTGGCCGGGCTCGCCCTGACCGCGGCCGGGCGGCGGGCCGAGGCCGTCGCCGAGCTGGACCGGGCCCGGGCCACGTTCGCGACCGCCGGGGCGCACCGCCTGCACGACGAGGCCGTGCGCGGGCTGCGCCGGCTCGGTCACCGGGTCGCGGGCCGCCCGTCCGCGCAGCGGCCGGACGACGAGCTGACCCGCCGGGAGGCCGAGATCGCCGACCTGATCGCCGACGGGCTGACCAACGCCAAGATCGCCCAGCGGCTGGTGCTCAGCGTGCGCACCGTGGACGCCCACGTGCGCAACATCTTCACCAAGCTCGGCGTCACCTCGCGCGCCGCGGTCGCCGCGTACGCCATCAACCGCCGGGCCGCCTGAGACCTCGGTGGACGCGGACCGCCGGGCTGGTGGTCGAACGCGGCGGACGCGGTCCGCCGGCCTGGTGCTCGGACGCGCCGGCGCTCCGCACGGTGACCCCCCCCGGAGGGCCGGCCCGGTCCCTGGCGGGTTAACACATATCCGAGCCCCCGAGACACAGACTTTTCG
>NZ_JBHYXZ010000180.1:0-2409 GCF_042752395.1 Actinosynnema sp. NPDC059335
AACGCATCCAGGATCGAATCGCTGATCGCGTCGCAGATCTTGTCCGGGTGCCCCTCGGTCACCGACTCACTGGTGAACAGCCTGCTGCTGTGCTGGCCCACGACGCTCCCTAACTGTCGATCCAAGAATGCCGCCAAGCTTACTGAGCGCAGCGGGGCGAGGAGTCACCGTTCGACCGTCGGTGCCACCGCGTCCCACAATGCGGACGCCAGGTGGGACTTCGAACCGTGCGGGATGGGACGTTCGGCCCCGTCGGCGGACAGCAGCCAGCCGGCGTTGTCCTCGACCTCGAACGCGCGGCCGTCACCGACGGCGTTCACCACGAGCCAGTCGCAGCCCTTGCGCTTGAGCTTCGCGCGGCCGTACTCCAGCACGCCGGTCTCGCCGTCGCCGGTCTCGGCCGCGAAGCCCACGACGACCTGCCCCGGTCGCCGCGCGGCGACCAGTTCGGCCAGGATGTCGGGGTTGCGGGTGAGCGCGACGGGGTCCGGGTCGCGGTCGGTCTTCTTGATCTTGTGCTCGACCCGGTCCACGGGCCGGAAGTCGGCGACGGCGGCGGCCATCACCAGGACGTCGGCCGTCTCGGCGACGGCGTGCATCGCGTCGCGCAGCTCCAGCGCCGAGCCCACGCGCACGACGTCCACCCCGGCGGGCGCGGCGAGGTCGGCGGTGTGCGCGGCGACCAGCGTCACCCGCGCGCCGCGCTGGGCGGCGACCCTGGCCAGCGCGTAGCCCTGCCGGCCGGACGAGCGGTTGCCCAGGAAGCGCACCGGGTCCAGCGGCTCGCGCGTGCCGCCCGCCGACACGGCGACGTGCACGCCTTCCAGGTCGCGCGGCAGCGCGTCGCGGCGCGCCAGCAGCAACCGGGCCAGGTCGACGATCTCGGCGGGCTCGGGCAGCCGGCCCTTGCCGGTGTCCTTGCCGGTCAGCCTGCCGCTGGCGGGCTCGGCCACGACCACGCCGCGCGAGCGCAGCAGCGCCACGTTGGCCCGCGTCGCCGGGTGCTCCCACATCTCGGTGTGCATGGCCGGCACGAGCAGGACCGGGCAGCGCGCGGTCAGCAGCGTGTTGGTGAGCAGGTCGTCGGCCAGGCCGTGGGCGGCCTTGGCGATCAGATTCGCCGTCGCGGGGGCGACGACGACCAGGTCGGCGTTCTGCCCCAGCCTGACGTGCGGCACGGACGGGACGTCCTCGAACACGCCGGCCTGCACGGGCTGCCCCGACAGCGCCTCGAACGTGGCCGCGCCGACGAACTTCAGCGCGCCCTCGGTGGGCACGACGCGCACGGAGTGACCGGACTCGGTGAGCCGGCGCAGCACCTCGCACGCCTTGTACGCGGCGATGCCCCCGCCCACGCCCAGGACGACCCTGGGGCGGTCGGGGGCGTCGGCGGTCTCGGTCACTCGCCCTCGGTGTGCTCGAGGAGGCCCGCGTGGATCTCCCGGAGCGCGATGGACAGCGGCTTCTCGCGCGGGCCGGGCTCGACCAGCGGGCCGACGTACTCGAGCAGGCCCTCACCGAGCTGCGCGTAGTAGTCGTTGATCTGCCGAGCGCGCTTGGCCGCGTAGATCACCAGCGCGTACTTCGAGCTGACCTGCTCCAGGAGGTCGTCGATCGGCGGGTTGGTGATGCCCTCCGGGGTGCCCGAGAGCGGGCCCAGCTCGGTGTGCGTGGTCACTCGTCAACGCTCCTGCGGTTCAGGGGTGGGTCTGCGGGTCGTCCCGTGCCGCTCGGCACTCGCTCACGCGCCGGGCACCGGGCCGACCACCAAGTTTAGCAAGCTCGCGGCGGCGGACTTCACGTCGTCGTTCACCACGACCTCGTCGAACTCCGGTTCGGCCGCCAGCTCCTCCCGGGCGATCTCGAGCCGGCGGGCCACGACGGCGGGGTCCTCGGTGCCGCGACCGGTCAGCCGGCCGACCAGGTCCTCCCAGGACGGCGGGGCCAGCATGACCAGCTGGGCCTCCGGCATCGCGACCCGGACCTGCCGCGCGCCCTGCAGCTCGATCTCCAGCAGGGACGGCGTGCCGGCCGCCAGGGCCCGCAGCACCGGGGCCTTGGGGGTGCCGTAGCAGTTGCCCGCGAACTCGGCGTGCTCCAGCAGCTCGCCGTTGGCGACCATCTCGCGGAACTCGGCGACGTCGACGAAGTGGTAGTGCACCCCGTCGACCTCGCCCGGCCTCGGCTTCCGCGTGGTCACCGAGACGCTGAAGTGGATCTCCGGCTCCATCCGGCGCAGCTCGGCCAGCACGCTGGACTTGCCGACGCCGGAGGGCCCGGACAGAACGGTGAGGCGGGGGGGGGGGCCGGGGCCCCCCCCCCCCCCCCGGGCCCCCCACCCCCCCCCCCGGAAAACGGGGGCGAGCCCCGAGTGGGATAAAAAAAAAAAGCCGACCCCCCGAATTTTGG
>NZ_JBHYXZ010000180.1:2419-15572 GCF_042752395.1 Actinosynnema sp. NPDC059335
TTGTTTGGGTGGGTGGGTGTGGTTTTTTTAAAACCCCGCGGCCGCGCGGGGGGGGGGCCCCCCCCGGGGGGGGGGGGGGGGGGGGGCCGCCCCCCCCCCCCCCCACCCCGGTGCCATCACTCACTCGCCGCTGAACTCGGTGAGCAGCGCCTTGCGCTGCCGCTCACCCAGGCCGCGCAGCCGACGGGACGGAGCGATCTCCAAGCGCTCCATGATCTGCTGCGCACGCACCTTGCCGACGCCCGGAAGCGCCTCGAGCAGCGCGGACACCTTCATCTTGCCAAGGACCTCGTCGCTCTCGGCGGCCTTCAGCACGTCCGTCAGGGTCGTGCCGCCACGCTTGAGGCGCTCCTTGAGCTCAGCCCGAGCGCGACGAGCGGCAGCAGCCTTCTCCAGCGCTGCGGCCCGCTGCTCCTCGGTAAGCTGGGGAAGGGCCACGATTTCCTCCGTGGTGTGGGAATTTCAATTCTGGATCGGTGCCGCGACCGTACCGAGCGCAATTGCCTGGGTACAACGTGGGTCCCAGTCAGGTGAATCTTTCAGCGCTGGAGTGGTTGCGGCGGGTGGTAGTAGTACCAACACCCTCCAACAGGTCCATCACCGCCACCGGTAACGCCCTGCGCACGCCGTGTGTGGTATGCGCTCGATGGGTGATGGACCCGCCGGTGGCCAGGACCGTACCAGGCAGCGTTTGCGCAGGTGAGCGGACCACGCGAAGCGTGTCGCGATTTGATCGTGATCACATCTCCAGCGAGCGCCGCACGGCGTCCACCGCAGACCGCAACGATGCGGTCTCCGGGCCGTGCCTGAGCACGTCCCGGGAGGACGTCGGGAGCACTCCGCGCAGGTCCTCGCCGAACAGCGCGCGCAGGTCCGCGACCGTCGCGCCCTGCGCCCCGAAACCCGGCGCCAGGACGTATCCGCGCAGGTCGGAGAGGTCCACGCCGAGGTCGCCGACGGTCGCGCCGACCACCAGGCCGACGTCGCCGAACGGTTCCGCGCCCGCGTTCGCGGCGGCCGCGGCGTCGACGACGGACTGCGCGACCGAGCGCCCGTCGGGGCCCACCGCGCGCTGCACGGAGGCCCCTTCCGGATTCGAAGTCAACGCGAGGACGAATAGTCCGCGACCGCTCGCGGAGGCCGCCTCCAGCGCCGGGTCGAGCGACCCGAAGCCGAGGTACGGCGACGCGGTGACCGCGTCGCCGGCCAGCGGCGAGCCCTCGGTGAGGTAGGCCGCGGCGTACGCGGCCATGGTGGAGCCGATGTCGCCGCGCTTGGCGTCGACCAGGACGAGCGTGCCGCTGTCGCGCAGGTCCGCGATGACCCGCTCCAGGACCGCCACGCCCCGCGAGCCGTGCGCCTCGAAGAACGCCGCCTGCGGCTTCACCAGCGCCACCCGGCCGCCGAACGCCTCCACGCAGGTCAGGGCGAACCGCTCCAGCCCGGCGGCGTCCCGGGGGAGCCCCCAGGACGCCAGCAGGCCGGGGTGCGGGTCGATGCCCACGCACAGCGGCCCGTGCTGGGCCACCGCCTTCGCCATCCGCGCCCCGAACCGCGCGCCCCCGGCGGCGCTCACGCGTCGCCCCGCAGGGCCGCCTGGAGCGCCTGGAGGGGCCGCACGCCGATGTCGCCGCGGATGGCCGCCTCGATGCCGTGCACGGCCGCCGCCGCGCCCTGGATCGTGGTCACGCAGGGGATGTCCCTGGCCACGGCCGCGGTGCGGATCTCGTAGCCGTCCACGCGCGGGCCGTGGTTGCCGTACGGGGTGTTGATGATCATGTCCACGGTGCCGTCGAGGATGGCGTCCACGATGTTGTCGGCCCCCTCGAAGTGCTTGCGCACGATCGTGCACGGGATGCCGTTGCGGCGCAGCACCTCGGCCGTGCCCGCGGTGGCCAGCACCTCGAAGCCCAGGTCGGCGAGCCGCTTGACCGGGAAGATCATGGCCCGCTTGTCCCGGTTGGCCACCGACACGAACACCCGGCCCGACGTGGGCAGGGAGCCGTAGGAGGCGGTCTGGGACTTGGCGTAGGCCATGCCGAACGACACGTCGATGCCCATGACCTCGCCGGTCGACTTCATCTCCGGCCCGAGCAGCGAGTCGACGCCCTTGCCCTCCGGCGTGCGGAACCGGTGGAACGGCAGCACGGCCTCCTTGACCGCGACCGGGGCGTGCGGCGGCAGCTTCGCGCCGTCGCCCGCCGCGGGCAGCATCCCCTCGGCCCGCAGCTGGGCCACGGTCGCCCCGAGCATGATCCGCGCGGCGGCCTTGGCCAGCGGCACCGCCGTGGCCTTGGAGACGAACGGGACGGTGCGCGAGGCGCGCGGGTTGGCCTCCAGGACGTACAGCACGTCGTCCTTCAGCGCGTACTGCACGTTGAGCAGGCCGCGCACGCCGATGCCCTCGGCGATGGCCAGCGTGGAGCGCCGGACCGCGTCGATGTCGGACTCGCCCAGCGTGATCGGAGGCAGGGCGCACGCCGAGTCGCCGGAGTGCACGCCGGCCTCCTCGATGTGCTCCATCACGCCGCCGATGAACACCTCGTTGCCGTCGTAGAGGGCGTCCACGTCGATCTCGATCGCGTCGTCGAGGAACCGGTCGACCAGCACCGGGTGCTCCGGGCTGACCTCGGTGGCGCGCTGGATGTAGCTGCGCAGGGTCTCCTCGTCGTAGACGATCTCCATGCCGCGCCCGCCGAGCACGTACGACGGCCGCACCAGCACCGGGTAGCCGATTTCGTCGGCGATGGCCTTGGCCTGCGCGAACGAGGTGGCCATGCCGTACTTCGGGGCGGGCAGCCCGGCCTCGGCGAGGACCTGGCCGAACGCGCCGCGCTCCTCGGCGAGGTGGATGGCGTGCGGCGGGGTGCCGACGACGGGCACGCCCGCGTCGGCGAGCCGGCGCGCGAGGCCCAGCGGCGTCTGGCCGCCGAGCTGCACGATCACGCCCACGACCGTGCCGGAGCGCTGCTCGGAGTGGAACGCCTCCAGCACGTCCTCGAACGTCAGCGGCTCGAAGTAGAGCCGGTCCGACGTGTCGTAGTCGGTGGAGACGGTCTCCGGGTTGCAGTTGACCATGACGGTCTCGTACCCGGCGGCCCGCAGCGCCATGGCCGCGTGCACGCACGAGTAGTCGAACTCGATGCCCTGCCCGATCCGGTTCGGCCCGGAGCCCAGGATCAGCACCTTGGGCTTCTCCCGCTGCTCGGTGACCTCGCTCTCGGCGTCGGGGTCCAGCTCGTAGGCCGAGTAGTGGTAGGGCGTGCGGGCGGCGAACTCGGCGGCGCAGGTGTCGACCGTCTTGAACACCGGCCGCACGCCGAGGCGGTGCCGCAGGGCGCGGACGCCGTCCTCGCCGGCCAGCTCCGGGCGCAGCGCCGCGACCTGCCGGTCGGACAGGCCCGCGCGCTTGGCCTTGCGCAGCAGCCGCTCGTCCAGCACCGGCGCGGTCTCGATCTCCCGCCGCAGGTCGACCAGCCAGGCGAACTGCTCGATGAACCACGGGTCGATCCGCGACGCCTCGTGCACCTGCTCGACCGTGGCGCCCAGGCGCAGCGCGCGGTCCACCGTGTACAGCCGGCCGTCGTGCCCGGTGCGCAGGGCGTCCAGGGTGGACTCCAGCGTCTCGTCCGGGTCGGGCGTGGTCCAGAAGCCGCCGGCCTTGGTCTCCATGGAGCGCAGCGCCTTGCCCATGGCCTCGATGAAGCTGCGGCCGATGGCCATGGCCTCGCCGACCGACTTCATGGTGGTGGTCAGGGTGCGGTCGGCGCCGGGGAACTTCTCGAACGCGAACCGCGGCACCTTCACCACGACGTAGTCGAGCGTCGGCTCGAAACTCGCGGGCGTTTCCCCGGTGATGTCGTTGCGGATCTCGTCCAGGGTGTAGCCGATGGCGAGTTTCGCGGCGATCTTGGCGATCGGGAAACCGGTCGCTTTCGACGCCAGCGCCGACGACCGCGACACGCGCGGGTTCATTTCGATGACGACCATGCGGCCGTTCTCCGGGTGGATGGCGAACTGGATGTTGCAGCCGCCGGTGTCCACCCCGACCTCGCGGATGACCGCGATGCCGACGTCGCGCATGTGCTGGAACTCGCGGTCGGTGAGCGTCATCGCCGGGGCCACGGTCACCGAGTCGCCGGTGTGCACGCCCATCGGGTCGATGTTCTCGATGGAGCAGACGACCACCACGTTGTCGTTGCGGTCGCGCATCAGCTCCAGCTCGTACTCCTTCCAGCCGAGCACGCTCTCCTCGATGAGCACCTCGGTGACCGGGGACTCGGCCAGGCCGCTCGCGGCCAGCCGCTCCAGCTCCTCGGGGGTGTGCGCCATGCCGGAGCCGAGGCCGCCCATGGTGAACGACGGGCGGATGACGACCGGCAGGCCCAGCTCGGCCACGGTCGCGCGGACGTCGTCCATGCTCTTGCAGACGGCGCTGCGCGGCACGTCCGCGCCGATCTTGCGGACCAGGTCCTTGAAGATCTGCCGGTCCTCGCCGCGCTGGATGGCGTCGATGTCCGCGCCGATCAGCTCGACGTCGTACTTCTCCAGCACGCCCCGCTCGTGCAGGGCGATGGCGGTGTTCAGCGCGGTCTGGCCGCCCAGGGTGGCCAGGATGGCGTCCGGCCGCTCGGCCGCGATGACCTTCTCCACGAACTCCGGGGTGATCGGCTCGACGTAGGTGGCGTCGGCGAACTCCGGGTCGGTCATGATCGTCGCCGGGTTGGAGTTGACCAGCGAGACGCGCAGGCCCTCCTCGCGCAGCACCCGGCACGCCTGGGTGCCGGAGTAGTCGAACTCGCAGGCCTGGCCGATGACGATCGGCCCGGAGCCGATGACGAGCACGTGCTTGAGATCAGTCCTCTTCGGCATCAGCGGCCCTCGCCCATCATGGTCACGAACTCGTCGAACAGCGGTGCGGCGTCGTGCGGTCCGGCCGCCGCTTCCGGGTGGTACTGCACGCTGAACGCGGGCACGTCCAGCGCCCGCACGCCCTCGACGGTGCCGTCGTTGGGGCAGTAGTGGCTCAGCAGCACGCGGCCGAAGTCGGAGGTGAACTCCTCGCCCGGCTCGCCCTCCAGCGCGAACCCGTGGTTCTGCGCGGTGATGGCGACCTTGCCGGTCGCCACGTCGATCACCGGGATGTTGATGCCCCGGTGGCCGTAGCGCAGCTTGTAGGTGTCGCGGCCCAGCGCGCGGCCCAGGATCTGGTTGCCGAAGCAGATGCCGAACAGCGGGATGCGCCGGTCCAGCACGCCCCGGGTCAGCTCGACCGCGTGCGCCTGGGTGGCCGGGTCGCCCGGCCCGTTGGACAGGAACACGCCGTCGGGCTTGACCGCCACCAGGTCGTCCACGGTGGAGGTCAGCGGCAGCACGTGCACCTCGATGCCGCGGGCGGCCATCATCCGGGGCGTGTTGGACTTGATGCCCAGGTCCAGCGCGGCCACCGTGAAGCGGCGCTCGCCGACGGCCTCGACCACGTAGGGCCGCGGCGTGGTGACGTCCCCGGCGAGGTCGGCGCCCTTCATGGGCGGCGCGCTGCGCACGCGTTCCAGCATCTCCTCGGCGGTGCCCAGCTCGTCGCCGGAGAACACGCCGGCCCGCATCGCGCCCTGCTCGCGCAGGTGGCGGGTCAGCATCCGGGTGTCGATGCCGGAGATGCCGACGACGCCCTGCCGGACCAGCTCGTCGTCCAGGCCGCGGGTGGACCGCCAGTTCGACGGCACGCGCGCCGGGTCGCGCACCACGTACCCGGCGACCCAGATGCGGCCCGACTCGTCGTCCTCGTCGTTCCAGCCGGTGTTGCCGATCTGCGGCGCGGTCTGCACCACGATCTGGCGGTGGTAGGACGGGTCGGTCAGCGTCTCCTGGTAGCCGGTCATGCCGGTGGAGAACACCACCTCGCCCAGGCTCGCGCCCACCGCGCCGTAGGACTCGCCGCGGAACACGCGGCCGTCCTCCAGCACCAGTGCCGCGTCGGTCTTGACCGGGTTGTTCATGCGGTGCCTCCCAGCGCCTGCACCCACTGCTCGTACACGTCCTTGTCGTCGCCCCGGAATCCGGTGTCGAACACCCGGTCGCCGAGGTCCCAGCGCACGACCAGCAGGCCGTCCGCCGTCATCACCTTGCCCGCGAGGCCGCGGGCCGTCCGGGCGCCGCGCACCCGCTCCGCCGGGATCCACAGGGCGCTCGCGCCCGTGCGCTCCACCAGCACGCCCTGCTCGGTGAGCCGGAGGGTCGCCTCCGCGCGGTGGCCGATGTCGCCGACCGCGACCCGGTCCTGCCAGTCGTCGCCGATCGTGGTGCCGACGTACACGCCGGTCGTCTCCAGCATCGTCGCGCCGGTGTCGGCGGGCGGCTGCGGGAACTCCGGGAGCACCTCGGCCTGGCGGCGGGCGCGCCGCCGCCAGCCGTGCCACATGCCGTACAGGCAGAGCAGGAAGATCGCCAGCACGGCCAGGGACAGCAGCACGCGGGTCATGAGGTGATCCTTCCGCCGGCCGCGGTGACCCGCCCGCGCAGCACGGTCGCGACCACCGCGGCGGGCAGCTCCATGCCCTCGAACGGCGTGTTGGCCGCGATGCTCGCGAACTCCGCGCCGCGCACCGTCCAGGTGGCGTCGGGGTCGACCAGGGTCAGGGTGGCGGGCTCGCCGACCTCGATCGGCCGGCCCTGGTCGGGCAGGCCCGCGATCTCGGCGGGCCGCTCGCTCATCACCCGCGCCACGCCGCGCCAGTCCAGCAGGCCGGTCCGGACCATGGTCTCGACCACGATCGACAGCGCGGTCTGCAGGCCGAGCATGCCGGGCCGGGCCGCGGACCACTCGCAGTCCTTGTCCTGCGCGGCGTGCGGCGCGTGGTCGGTGGCCACGCAGTCGATGACGCCCTCGGCCAGCGCCCGGCGCAGCACCTCCACGTCGGCCGCGGTGCGCAGCGGCGGGTTGACCTTGTTCACCGGGTCGTAGGTGGCCAGCCGCTCGTCGGTCAGCAGCAGGTGGTGCGGCGTGACCTCGGCGGAGACCCGCGTGCCGCGGGCCTTGGCCCACCTGAGCACGTCGGCGGCGCCGGTGGTGGACACGTGGCACACGTGCAGCCGGGCGCCGGCGTGCCGCGCCAGCAGGCAGTCGCGCGCCACGATCGACTCCTCGGCGGCGGCGGGCCAGCCCTGCAGGCCCAGGCGGGACGCCTGCTCGCCCTCGTGCGCCTGCGCGCCCACGGTCAGCCGGGGCTCCTCCGCGTGCTGCGCGACGACCACGTCCAGCGCCTTGCTGTACTCCAGGGCGCGCCGCATGATCAGCGGGTCGTGCACGCAGTGGCCGTCGTCGGAGAACACCCGGACGCCCGCCTTGGCCATGGTGCCCAGCTCGGCGAGCTTCACGCCCTCCAGGCCCACGGTGACCGCCCCGACCGGGTGCACGTCCACCAGGCCGACCTCGCGGCCGCGGCGGGCGACGTGCCGGACGACGACCTCGTTGTCGGCGACCGGGTCGGTGTTGGCCATGGCGAAGACCGCCGTGTAGCCGCCCAGCGCGGCGGCGGCCGAGCCGGTGGCGATGGTCTCGGTGTCCTCGCGGCCGGGTTCGCGCAGGTGGGTGTGCAGGTCGACGAAGCCGGGCAGCAGGACCGCGCCGCCGCCGTCCAGGACGTCCGCGCCCTCCTCGGCCACGGACCCGATGGCGGCGATCACGCCGTCGCGGAGCAGCACGTCTACCGGGTCGCCCTCGCCGTACGGTCGTACTCCCTTGAGGATCAAGGGTTTCACGAAGTCTCCTCTTCATGGGCGAGCAGGTGGTACAGGACGGCCATGCGCACGTGCACGCCGTTGCGCACCTGGTCGGTGATCGCGGCGCGGGGCGAGTCGGCGACCGCCGAGGCGATCTCCATGCCGCGCAGCATCGGACCGGGGTGCAGCACGACGGCGTGCTCGGGCAGCAGCCCCAGCCGCCGCTCGCTCAGGCCGTAGGCGATCGAGTACTCACGGGCCGACGGGAAGAAAGCGCCGTGCATCCGCTCGGCCTGGACCCGCAGCAACATGACCGCGTCGAGACCGGGCAGCTCGGCGTCCAGGTCGTGCGAGAGGGTCACCGGCCAGCTCTCCACCCCGGTCGGCAGCAGCGTCGGCGGTGCGACGAGCGTCACCTCCGCGCCGAGCGCGGTGAGCAGGTGCACGTTCGACCGGGCGACCCGGCTGTGCAGCACGTCGCCGACGATCGCGATCCGGCGGCCGCGCAGGTCGCCGAGCCGCTCCCGCAGGGTGGCCGCGTCCAGCAGCGCCTGGGTGGGGTGCTCGTGCATGCCGTCGCCCGCGTTGACGACCGACGTGCCCGCCTCGCGCAGCCAGCCCGCCAGCCGGTGCGCCGCGCCGGACGCCGGGTGCCGCACGACGACGCAGTCCGCGCCCGCCGCGGCCAGGGTCAGCGCGGTGTCGCGCAGCGACTCGCCCTTGCCGACGCTGGAGCCCGACGACGAGACGTTCACCACGTCCGCGCTCATCCACTTGCCCGCGATCTCGAAGCTCACGCGGGTGCGGGTGGAGTTCTCGTAGAACATCGTGATGACCGTGCGGCCGCGCAACGTGGGCAGTTTGCGCACCTCACGGCCTTCGAGGGCCTGCTTGAGGCTCGCCGCGGTGTCCAGGATGGCGGTCGCCTGCGCCGGGTCGATGCCCTCGGTGGTGAGCAGGTGCTTCACCGCAGCACCACCCCGTCGCGCCGGTCGAACTCCTCCAGGAGCACGTGGACCTCCTCGGTGCGGGCCGTGGGCACGTTCTTGCCCACGTAGTCCGCGCGGATCGGCAGCTCGCGGTGGCCCCGGTCGACCAGGACGGCGAGCTGCACGGCGCGCGGGCGGCCGTGGTCCCGCAGCGCGTCGAGCGCGGCGCGGATCGTGCGGCCGGAGAACAGCACGTCGTCCACCAGGACGACGAGCTTGTCGTCCACCCCGCCCTCGGGCAGCTTCGTCGCCTCCAGCGGCCGGGTGGGGCCGCGGCGCAGGTCGTCCCGGTAGAGGGTCACGTCCAGGGTGCCGGTGGGCACCTCGACGCCGGAGAACTCGGCGATGCGGACGGCCAGCCGGCGGGCCAGCGGCGCGCCTCGGCTCGGGATCCCCATCAGGACTACTGCGGGTGCGCTCGGTGCATCAAGAGCGGTCTTCTCGATGATCTGATGGGCCATTCGGGCGACGGTGCGCGCGACGTCGCCGGCCGAGAGAAGCTCGCGCTCCCCGGCCGGGTCCGTCGCGCCACGTTGACGTGGCGCCACGGTTGGACCTCCTTCCCCGCCTCGCTGGACGGGTCCTTAAAGGACGTCGGACACCCGGCTGCGACCGGGCTGACCAGCACCGTATCAGGCGAGCGCGGTCAATCTTCCGGGTGGTGTGCGTGGTCTCGCCCACCTGTCCTATCGAGATCAGCTTGACCTGGTGACCACGGAGAGCAATCATTACTCTGCGTATTGATCTAAGCCTCCCCGCGGCAGTCCCCTACCGGCTGACGGGGCGAATGAACGGAGAACCGCCACATGGGCGACTACGCCAAGGCGCTGGGGGCAAAGCTCCGCGCGATCCGCCAGCAGCAGGGCTTGTCTTTGCACGGCGTCGAGCAGAAGTCCGGCGGTCGCTGGAAGGCCGTGGTCGTCGGCTCGTACGAGCGCGGCGACCGCGCCGTGACCGTGCAGAAGCTCGCCGAGCTGGCCGACTTCTACGGCGTCCCGGTGGCCGAGCTGCTGCCGGAGGGTCGGGTGCCGTCCGGTGCGGAACCCGCCACGAAGATCGTCATCAACCTGGAGCGGCTGCAGCAGCTGCCGGCGGAGAAGGTCGGACCGCTCGCGCGGTACGCGGCCACCATCCAGAGCCAGCGCGGTGACTACAACGGCAAGGTGCTGTCCATCCGGACCGAGGACCTGCGCTCCCTGGCGATCATCTACGACATGACGCCCGGCGAGCTGACCGAGCAGCTCATCGACTGGGGCGTGCTGCCCCCCGAGGCCCGTCCGGCCAAGGAGGACTGAGCACGCGGGAAGGGCCACCCGGCGGTCGCACCCGGGTGGCCCTCCGGCCCGCGCCCGCGGGCGCGTCGTCTGGTTGTGCGCCAGCGCACGGTGTGCGCTACAGCACGGCCCGGAGCTGGTCGGCGATGACCGCGATCCGGCCGAGCACGCCGTTGACGAACCGCGGCGAGTCGTCCGTGGACAGGCCCTTGGCCAGCTCCACGGCCTCGTCGATCGCGACCGCGTCCGGCACGTCCGCCGCCCACAGCAGCTCGTAGAGGCCGATCCGCAGCACCGCGCGGTCGACCGCCGGCATGCGCTGCAACGTCCAGCCCTCCGAGTGCTCGGAGATCAGGTCGTCGATGCGCGCGCGATGCGCCGTGACGCCTTCCACGAGGGTGATCGTGTAGTCGTTCACCGGCGGCACGTCCGCGGACCCGACCCGGTCGGCGAGCAGCGTCACCGGGTCGGAACCCCGCAGGTCGGCCTCGTAGAGGACGTCGACCGCGCGTTTGCGCGCCTTGCTCCGTGCGCCCATCTCAGCCGTTCACTCGGCCGAGGTAGCGGCCGTCGCGGGTGTCGACCTTGATCTTCTCGCCGGTGCTGACGAACAGCGGGACCTGGATCTCCGCGCCGGTCTCCAGCGTGGCGGGCTTGGTGCCGCCGGTGGAGCGGTCGCCCTGCAGGCCCGGGTCGGTGTGCTGGATGACGAGCTCGACCGAGGTCGGCAGCTCGACGTAGAGCGCGACGCCCTCGTGCATGGCGACGACCGCTTCCTGGTTCTCCAGCATGTAGTTCGCCGCGTCGCCGACGGTCTCGGCCGGGATGCTGATCTGGTCGTACGTGTCGCCGTCCATGAAGACGAAGTCGGCGCCGTCCTTGTACAGGTACGTCATGCCGCGCTTGTCGACGGTGGCCGTCTCGACCTTGGTGCCCGCGTTGAAGGTCTTGTCCACGACCTTGCCGGACAGGACGTGCTTCAACGTGGTGCGCACGAAGGCGCCACCCTTGCCCGGCTTGACGTGCTGGAACGCGGTGACGGTCCAGAGCTGGCCGTCGAGGTTCAGCACCAGGCCGTTCTTGAGGTCGTTGGTGGTGGCCACGGTGGTGGGCTCTCCTGTTGCGTGAGTGAGGTGCCGTCGGCGGAGCCGACTTTCCGACTGCCGTCGGCTTGGCCGACGAATCCGATTCCGGGCGATCCGACTTTCAGATGACCACGAGCTCCTTCGTGGTCAGGGTGAGGAGCTCCGGGGCGCCTTCGCGCACCACGAGCGTGTCCTCGATGCGGACACCACCCTTCCCGGCCAGGTACACACCGGGCTCGACGGTGACCGCCATGCCGGGCAGAAGTGTACCGTCACCCGCCTTGGACAGCGTTGGAGCCTCGTGGATCTGCAGGCCGACGCCGTGCCCGAGGCCGTGCAGGAAGTCGTCGCCGTGCCCGGCCTCCTCGATCACGCCGCGCGCCGCCGCGTCCACGTCCGAGACCCGCGCGCCGACGCCGAGCGCCGCCCGGCCGGCCGCCTGCGAGGCCGCGACCAGTTCGTACAGCTCCCGCTGCCAGTCCGCGGCCCGGCCGACGACCACGGTGCGGGTCATGTCGGAGTGGTAGCCGTCGACCAGCGCGCCGAAGTCGAGCTTCACGAAGTCGCCGTCCCGGACCACCGCGTCGGTCGGCCGGTGGTGCGGCACCGCCGAGTTCGCGCCCGCCGCCACGATCGACTCGAACGACGGCCCGGCCGCGCCGTGGTCGAGCATCCGGCTCTCCAGCTCGCGGGCGATCTCCTTCTCGGTGCGACCCGGCCGCAGCCCGCCGTGCTCGATGAGCCCCGCCAGCGCCCGGTCGGCCGCCGCGCACGCCATCCGCAACGCCTCGACCTCGGCGTCGTCCTTGACCAGCCGCAGCCGTTCGACCAGGTCGGGCGCCCGGACCAGCGACGCGCCACCGGCCGCGTCCACCAGCGCGTCCAGCCCGTCCACGGTCACGTGCCCGCTCTCGAACCCGATCCGGCCGACCCCCGCCGCCGCGGCCCGCTTCACCAGCGCCGCGTCGCACGGCCGGTCGATGACCCGCTCCAGGTCCGGCACCTGCGCCGCGGCCTGGGTGAGGTAGCGGCCGTCGGTGCAGAACACCGAGGCGTCATCGGAGTCCGCGCGCACCAGCAGGGCCGCGTTCGACCCGGTGAACCCGGTCAGGTAGCGGACGTTGAGCAGGTTGGTGACCAGCAGCGCGTCCAGCTCCCGGTCCCGGAGCGTGGCACGCAGGGCGGCGCGGCGCGTGGAGTGCGGCATGCCCAGCAGCCTAAGGCCCGGCGACCCCCCTCACCGCGCCACTCGATCGAGTGAATCCTGCGCCGCCGACCACCCCAGTCCATGCAACCCGAAGAAGAACCGCAACCGCCCGGTCGACGCGATCCCGCGCCCCGGCCCCAAGCCCCAACCCCGGCCCCGGCCCCGGCCCCGGCCCCAGCCCCGGCCCGGCCCCGGCCTCGGCCCCAACCCCCGGCCCCGGCCCCCGGCCCCGGCCTCGGCCCCGGCCTCGGCCCCCGGCCACTGTGCCGGGTCGCCGGCCACCTTTAGGGTGGATCGCATGCGCACGTGGCTGGTCCGGGGGTTCTGGATGGGGTTGTTCCACGGCGGGGTGCAGACCGGCACCTCGGCCGTGAGCGTCCACAGCCCCGAGGCCGCTTCGGCCATCCGGTACATCGCGATCGGCCTGGTGGTCGTGATCGGGCTGCTGTGGGGCGCGCTGGACGCGTGGCGGCAGCTCGACGGGCGGGGCATGGTGTGGTTCCTGGCCGGCCTGGTCGCCGGCCCGCTGGCCGGCCTGACCGGCGTGGTGGGCCGGTCGCTGATCGACCAGACGGGCCTGGAGTCCCTCGGCCCGGCACTGACGGGCGGAGCCGCGTTCACCGCGCTCCTGGTCATGGCGACCGCCGTCATCGGCCTGGGCCTGGGCAGCGCACTACCCCAACCCAAGCCCGAGAACTCACACTGACACCCCGCCGGACCACCCCCTCCCAGCCACCCCACCCAACCAGCCCCAACCCACCCACAACGGACCCGCAGCGCGCCCACCGAGGCTCGATTTGACATGGGTTCGGGTGCCTTAGGCTGGACGAAGCCGGCAGGCCTGCCGGGACGCTTTTCCCCGCCGGGCCTGCCGGC
>NZ_JBHYXZ010000181.1:0-305 GCF_042752395.1 Actinosynnema sp. NPDC059335
CGTCAAGGGGGCGGCGTGCATGCTTTGCCCCGTTGTGCTCCTTTGCCGCCCCCTTGACGCGTGTGGTAGCCCTTGTGGAGGTCGGCGGGATGGCACGGAGTCCGGCTCCGGCTGGTACGGGAGCGGACCGCACGAACCCCGTCATCCTGCTGATCTGCCCGTCCGACGAGGACGCTTTTGGGTTTTTGTTTTTGTTTTTGTTTGTTGGCGTGTGGTGGGCCTGACCGGGGGGGGGGTGGGTTTTGGGGGGGTGGGGGGCGCCCCCCCCCCCCACCCCCCCCGGGCCGCGCGGGGGGGGGGCCCCC
>NZ_JBHYXZ010000181.1:315-15570 GCF_042752395.1 Actinosynnema sp. NPDC059335
GAAAAAGCGCCCGCCAAGCCTGCCCGGCTTCGTCCAGCCTACGGCACCCGAACCCATGTCAAATCGAGCCTCGGTGGGGTGGTGGCGGGTCCGTTGTGCGGCGGTTGGGCCGGTATTCGTGAAAGTTCTCGGTCCAAGCGATTGCTGTTTCGCTGAAGCGGTGCGTCCTTGTGGAAAGAGGCGCGCCGCCGTTCACCGCTCACCAGGTGCTGTTGACCAGGCCGGTGCCGAGGTAGATCTGGTCGAATCCGTTGCCGTCGTTGTCGTCGGTGTAGGCCACGGTGATCTGGCCCCACGCGTCGACGCCCAGCGCGGGCTCGTCCTGCCGGCCCGTCGCCGTGGACACCGTCACCTGGCGTGGCAACCGGCCGGTGACCGTGCCGTCCGCGTTGAGCCCCTGCGTCACCACGTCCTGTGCCTCCGCGACCGACACCACCACGCCCGACTGGTCGTCGATCCCGACCTGCGGGTCCGTCCCCGCCAGCACGGTGTCCGCGACCGTCAAGGCAGCCCCGCCCGCCGCGAACGACCGCACGCCCACCCGGGCCGTGCCGGTGTGGTCGGTTTCCCAGGCCACCACGTGGTCGCCGTTGAAGTTCGCCGCCACGACCGGCCGGCGTTGTTGGCCGTCGCCGCTCGCGTTCGCCACGCCCTGCGCCACCTTCACCCCGCCGGACGGTGTGAGGATCTTGCGGCCGATGTTGTAGTAGCCGTTGCCGTCGCCGTCCTCGTCCCACACCACGATCGCGTTGCCCGCCGCGCCCATGGCGACGTCCGGCCGCTGGTGGGTGCCGCCGGCGGCGTGCACCTGGGCCTCGTAGGTCTTGGAGGTCGCCGACGCGAACCCGGCGACGCGCACGGTGGCGTTGGCGGAGGTCTGCTTGTCCTCCCACACCACGGCGAAACCGGGCGTGTCGGGGTCGGCGGCCACGGCGGGGTCGAGCTGCTGGCCGTCGGTGTTCGCGTTGGCCCGCGCGGAACCGGTGACGGTGCCGGCGGTGTTCAGCTCGCGCACCTGGATGTTGTAGTAGCCGTTGCCGTCGGCGTCATCGGCCCACACCACGACCGCGGTGCCGTTGTCGTGCAGGGACACGTCCGGCTGAACGTGCCGCCACGTGCCCGTGCCGCCGGCGGACAGCTTCTTCTCGTACCGCGACACGCCGTCCTTGAACAGGCGGACCCACACGTCGCTGTGCACGTTGTCGGCAGGCGCGGTGTCGTCGCGGTCGTCCTCCCACACCACGGCGGTCCAGCCGTTGCGGACCGCCGACACGGCGGCGTTGTCCTGGTCGCCGGTGGCGGTGCTGTTCGCGACGGTCCAGGTGGCCGCCGCCGACGCGGTTCCGGCGCCCAGCAGCAGGAGCGCCACGATCATCACGGTCAGCTTCTTCACGGCGCCTGCAATCCGGGGTTGCCCGCCTGCACGACGTAGCTCTGCAGGGTCCGGACCGGGTAGTCGCGGGTGGTGACCCGGTCCAGGAAGCGGAAGTCGACGTTCACCTGGGTGGGTGTGGTGGTGGTGCGGACGTACCCGCGCAGGTTCTTGAAGAACTTCACGTGCGGGTTGAGGCTCGACAGGCCGGTGTCGGCCGCGTTGCCGTCGCCGCCGGACGTGATCGACGTGGTGACCAGCTCGGTGCCGACGACCCGGTCCTGCGCGGTGTAGTCGTTCATCAGGTTCGCGGCCCACGACCGGTGCACGTCCCCGGTCAGCACGACGGTGTTGCGCAGCCCCGCCGCGTCCCAGCCGCGCTGCAACCGGCCGCGGTTGGCGCTGTAGCCGTCCCACGAGTCCATCGACTTCGCGCCGTCGGCCGAGGCGAGCCTCTGCGCGAAGAACACCTGCTGGCCCAGGAAGTCCCAGGTGCCGAGCTTCTGCCGCATCCCGTCGAGCAGCCACGCCTCCTGCGCGCCGCCGAGCAGCGTGCGGGCCGGGTCGTCGGCCTCCGGGCACACCTTCGTGCCGTCGCCGCACGCCTGGTCGTCGCGGTACTGCCGGGTGTCCAGCAGGTGGAACGTGGCCAGGCTGCCCCACCGGACCCGCCGGTAGAGCTGCATGTTCTCCGCGACCGGGGCCTGCGCCGCGCGCAGCGGCATGTGCTCGTAGTACGCCTTGTACGCCGCCGCGCGCCGCACCTTGAAGTCGCCGGCCGGGGAGGTGTTGGCGCGCACCAGGTTCGCGTAGTTGTTCTCCACCTCGTGGTCGTCCCACACCACCAGCCACGGCGCGGCGGCGTGCGCGGCCTGGAGGTCCACGTCCGTCTTGTACTGCGCGTGCCGCACCCGGTAGTCGGCCAGGTTCGCGATCTCCGCGGCGGGCGCGAACCGGCGCACCTTCGTCGTGGTCGCGCCGCCCTCGTAGATGTAGTCGCCCAGGTGCAGGATGACGTGCGGGTTCTCCTCGGCCATCCGCCGGTACGCGGTGAAGTAGCCCTCCTCGAAGTGCGAGCAGGACGCGAACAGCATGGTCAGCGACGGGCCGGTGCCGACGGCGGGCGCGGTGACGCCGCGGCCCACGGGGGAGATGTGGCCGGCGGCGCGGAACCGGTAGAAGTACTCGCGGCCGGGCTCCAGGCCGGCCACCTCGACGTGCACGCTGTGCGCCCACGTCTGCGTCGCGGTCGCCGTGCCGCTGCGCACGACCTGCGTGAACCGCCGGTCCGTCGAGACCTGCCACTCCACCGCGACCGACGCGCTGCCCATGCCGCCGAGGCCGTCGGCGTTGAGCGGGCTCGGCGCGAGGCGCGTCCAGATCACGAAACCGTCCGCGGCGGGCTCGCCGGAGGCGACGCCCAGCGTGAACGGGTAGGAGATGGCGTTCGCGGTGGTGGGTGCGAGGACTGTCGCGCCGGCGCTCACGATGCCGCCGGCGATGAGCGTTCGTCGGGTCAGGGGGGACATCGGCTCTCCTTCGGTGCAGGGCCGGGAAGAACGCGTTCCGGTCCTGCGTACACGCCGAAGGTGATCAGCGGCCATCCCCGACGTGTACGCCCGGTGGAGCACCCGAAGCGCCGCCGGCGGGCGGCCGGGCCGGCCGGACGGGGCCGGACCACGACCGTGCAGGTGAAAGCCTGTCCAACTAGATGATGTATTGGTTACCGAAGAACCTGACGAATGGGGGCGGCCCGCGCCGATCGCGAAGTCCCATGCGGCACGCCACCCGCGCGGAACCCCTCAGGCCGCCGTCAGCGACGCGCGCACCGCCTCGAACGCCTCGTACTCCTCCCTCTGCTCCACCGGGAACTGGTAGGCGATCGACAGCAGCTTCGGCACGGACGGGATCACCGTGAACCGGAACGTCCGGCCGTCCGTCGTCTTGACCACGAACCGGCCCTGGAAATCCCGCCGGCGCACGGACGCCCGGTTCGCGTCCGTGATCACCAGCGGCGCGCCGGGCTTGATCGCCCCGCGCTCCTCGTCGACCGGGACCACGACCAGGTCGGTCGACCCCGGTTTGAAGCCGACCACGAAGTTCGACACCGTGGTCGTCCGGATCACGATGAAGTTCTTCTGCCTGATCTCCGCCGCGTACACCTTGGTGTAGCCCGACCCTCCCTCGACCACCGAGTCGAAGGCGGCGTGCAGTGCGGCCTTGAGCCCTTCCTTGCCGGGCATCGACAATTCCTCCCCAGGACGCGCGCCACACGTCGTGACGCGCTCGACGTGGGAGCGCACTGTATCGGGGCCGCCCGGCCCGCCCTCAGCCGTGGTCGACCCGACGCGCCCCGGCCGCCGCCGTCGCCGTCCAGCACTCCGGCGCGGCGAAACCCCGCCCCGCGAACGCCTCCCGCACCGCCGCGCCGCACGCCGCCACGTCCGCCTCCGCCACCAGCGCGATCACGCAACCGCCGAACCCGCCACCGGTCATCCGCGCGCCCAACGCCCCGGCCGACAGCAGCGCGTCCACCGCCACGTCCAACTCCGGCACGGTCACCTCGTAGTCGTCGCGCAACGACACGTGCGACGCGGTCAGCAACGGCCCGACCTCCCGGACCCGCCCCGCCCGCAGCAGGTCCGCGACCCGCGTGACCCGCTCGTTCTCCGTCACCACGTGCCGCACCCGCCGGGCCAACCGCTCCGGCAGGTCGTGCCCGACCCCGTCCAGGTCCCGCAACGCCGGCACGCCCAGCAGCTCCGCCGCCCGGTGGCAGTCCCGCCGCCGCGCCGCGTACTCGCCGTCCACCAGCCGGTGCGGCGCCTTCGTGTCCACCACCAGCAACGTGAGCCCGACCGGCGCCAGGTCGAACGGGATGTGCTCGGTCTCCAACGTGCGCGTGTCGAGCAACAACGCGTGCCGCTCACGCGCCAGCAGCGACGCCGACTGGTCCATGATCCCGCACGGCATGCCGACGAACTCGTTCTCCGCCCGCTGCGCGATCCGCGCCAGCTCGCGACGGTCCAGCGACACCCCGGACAGCTCCGTCACCGCCAGCGCCGTCGCGCTCTCCAACGCCGCCGACGACGACAACCCCGCGCCCAGCGGCACGGCGCCGTCCACGAGCAGGCCGAACCCGCCGATCGGGTGCCCGGCCTCCCGCAACGCCCACACCACGCCCGCCACGTACGCCGCCCACCCGGTCACCACACCCGGCGCGAGGTCCACCACGCGGACCTCCGCCACCCCCGACGCCTGCCGCGAGGACACCCGCAGCACACCGTCGTCCCGCCGCGCCGCCGTCACCCGCGCCACGTGCGGCAACGCGATCGGCAGCACGAAACCGTCGTTGTAGTCCGTGTGCTCGCCGATCAGGTTGATCCGACCCGGCGCCTCGAACACCCCGTCCCGCGTCACCCGACACCCCTCGTGCTCTCCCGGACCTCCAACGAGAACGGCGTCCGCACGCGCTCCGGCGGCCGCCCCGGGTCGTCCACCCGCCGTCGCAACAGGTCCACCGCGGCGTGCGCGATCGCCGCCTTGTCCGGCGCCACCGTGGTCAGCGACGGCGCGCTGTACGCGCCCTCCTCGGTGTTGTCGAACCCGACCACCGCCACGTCCGAGGGCACCCGCACCCCGCGCTCCGCCGCCGCCCGCACCGCGCCGATCGCCAACAGGTCGTTGAAGCAGAACACCGCGTCCGGCGGGCGCGGCGCGGCCAGCAGCCGCGCCATCGCCTCCGCGCCGTCCCGGCGGTGGTAGCTCACCACCGTCGCCACCAGCTCGTCCCGCACCGGCAACCCCGCCTCGGCCAGCGCGAGCCGGTACCCGGCCAGCCGCTGCGCCGCCGTGCCGCGGTGCGGGTGCGCCCCGATCGCCGCGACCCGAGTCCGACCGAGCCCGACCAGGTGCGCCACCGCGGCACGCGCCGCCTCGACGTTGTCGATGCCGACGTGGTCCAGCGGCAGGTCCACCGTGTGCTCGCCCAGCATCACCACCGGGATGCCCGGCGCCAGCTCGCCGAAGTCGGGTTCCGCCAGCGCCTCCGGGCTCACGATCGCGCCGTCGATCATGTGCGGGCCGAGCGACGCCAACGTGTCCCGTTCACCCTCCCGGGTGCCGAGGGTCTGCTCGATCAGCACGTTCCACTCGTGCTCCTGGGCCGCGCCGAGCACCAGCCCCGCCAGCTCGGCGAAGTACGGCACGACCAGCTCCGGCAGCACGAGCGCGACGAACCCCGTCCGGCCGCGGCGCAGGTTGCGCGCGCCGAGGTTCGGGCGGTAGCCGGTGGCGGTCAACGCCTCCTCGACCCGGCGACGGTTCTCCGGCTTCACGAACGCGTAGCCGTTGACCACGTTCGACACGGTCTTCACGGACACGCCGGCCAGGGCGGCGACGTCCTTGAGCGTGGCCAAGCGCTCCTCCAGGGGTTCGGTCACGGTGTCGCCGTTCTCGGGAACGACCGGGATCGTAGCCGGCGCGGCGGCCGTTTTACAACGTTGTATCGGTGCTCTTCCAGGGTGACGCGGGTCACCCTCCCGTGTGACATCCGTCCACTGCGGACTGTGTTCCGCGCCCCCGCGGTCCCGACATGCCCTCGTGACGCCGGACCTGGAGTCCTATGTGGACCCCCGTGCCGCGGCTGCTACCGTGCGGGCCCATGAGACGACTCGCCGTGCTCGGCACGGTGGTGCTGTGCGTCTGCGCGCCGATCGCCATGGTGTACGGCCTGGTGGCGTTCACACCGACCGCCGGCTGCGAGTTCTCGGTGTCGGGGGCGTGCTCGTACGGCGTGACGCCGACCGTCGTCGCGGCCGGCGGCACGGCGCTCGTGTGGGCCGGGTCGGTCGTCCTGACGTGGGCCGGCACCCGCGGCCGGCCCCGGGTCGTGGTGCCCTACGCGGCGCTGGTCCTGATCGCGTCGCTGCTGCTCGCCGCCGACCGCGTGGCCGGGTAGGCGGACCGCGCGAGCCACACCAACGCGCCGCCGACCAGCACGTGGAGCGCGCTCGTCAACGGCGTGTCCGGCAGGCGTGCGGCGAACGTGAACACCGGCAACGCGACCGCGTACGTCCACGCGGCCACGGGCGGGTGGACCCGCGACTTGATCATGCTGACCGCGAACACCACCGTGCCGACCGCGAAGACCGCCGCGCTGCCCGACAGGACGGCCACGGTCACGGCCGGGAGCGTCGGCCCGCCGAGGGGGAAGAGGACGACGTTGAGCGCATAAGCCGCCGCCCCGAACAGCCCGAGCCCCACGGAGTTCACCACGTACCCCACCGTGCCCAGCACGGTGCGCGGCTGCTTCACGTAGAGGGCCGTCACCAGCGGCGCGGCCAACGCCGGCGAGACCCCGATCACCAGGCTGGTCGCGGTCGTCTCGCCGACGAACGCCTCGATCAACCCCGGCACGGCGATGAACAGACCCGACAGCGCGCCGCACCAGGCACCGAATCGCAACAAGAAGCTCATGCCGGGGACGCTATTGGCGCTGGTCAGGGGCAGGGGAGTGCCGAGTGGTCAGAGTCGGGGGTGCCGATCGGCACGTGCCACCGAGCGCACCGGCTCCCCACCGGCCCGTTCCCTGTCACCGAGGTCCGGCAGCTGTGCCAGCTCAGTAACTCCCACCGGCGCGGCGACCTGGGTACCGGCCACCTGGCAATGCGTCGCACCCGCAGGGGGTCGCTCCAAGCGCTTGGCCGATCGACCCCGAGCGCCTGGGTCCCGAGCGCCCCGGCTGCCTGGTCGCCGAGTGTCCGGGCGGGGCAGCCAGGTTCACCGGGCCGGCGATACCGGGGACTGACCGGGCCGGCGGATTCGGCGACCGCTCGAACCGCCGGGTGGCGCGGACGTGTCCCAGGCCGGTCCACCTCCACCGGGCGCGTGCCGGGGGTTGGTCGGCGGCCTCTTCGTTTCAACCGACGTTCGACACCGGCCGTAACGCCGTTTTATTTCATCACATTTCCGGACTTCCGCCAAGATCACCCATTCGTGGCAGACGCCGCCCCCGCGCCGGCGAGCCGTGCAAGCCGGTGGACGCCCAGCATGCCGGCCAACGCCGACAAAGCCGAGTCAACGCCGACAAAGCCGGGCCAACGCCGACAAAGCCGACCGGCAATCCCGGCCAACACCCGGCAAGCTGACCCCACGCACCCGGCAAGCCGGCGAAACGGCGACCGGCGCACCACCACCAACCCGTAGCCTGCCGACGTGCGCCCACTCACCTGGCTCCCACCCCTCCTCTGCGGGACGGTGCTGGTGGCCGGCGGGTACGCCGGGTTGGCCGGCCTCGCGCAAACCCGGTGGGTGCCGTTCACGCTGGGCCTGCTCGCCCTGGTCCTCCTGGACGCCCTCGGCCCGCGCCTCCCCGCCCCCGCCGTCCTCGCCGGCCAGGCCGCACTGGTCGCCCTGGTCGCCTTCGCCGACGGCTCCGGCATGGCGAGGGTGCTCTTCCTGCTCCTCCCGTTCGCCGCCTACTTCGCCCTCGGCCGCGCGGTGGCCATCGCCGTCGGGATCGCGAGCGGCCTGTTCCTGGTCACCGCCTTCCAGCTCACCGTCCCCCACTGGACCCGGTCCGTCGAGCACGTGTCCGACCTGCTGATGTTCGGCATCGGCCTCATCCTCGCCCTCGCCATGGCCGAACTCTCCGCGGCGGCCGAGAGGAACCGGCTCGCGCGGGACGTGCACGACGGCATCGGGCACCACCTCACCGCCGTCTCCGTGCTGCTGGAGAAGGCCACCGCGTTCCGCGACCACGACCCCGCGACGGCGGACCGCGCCATCGAGGACGCCCGCGAGTCGGCACGGCGCGCGCTCGCCGACGTCCGCACCTCGGTCCGGGCCCTGCGCGAACCCTTCCGCCTCGGTGACGAGCTGACCCGTCTCGTCCACCACCTCGACGTCGCCGTCTCCTGCGCCGGCGACGAGTCCCGCTACCCCACCGCCACCCTGCTCACCCTGTACCGCGCCGCCCAGGAGGGGATCACCAACGCGATGCGCCACGCCCCCGGCTCGACGGTCACCGTGACGGTGCACTGCGGACCGCGCGAGGCACGCCTGGTGGTGGCCGACGACGGTCCCGGGTTCGCCGCCCACCGCGAGGGCTTCGGGCTGCGCAACCTCCGGGAACGCGTCGCGCGGGCCGGCGGCTCGGTCGAGGTGGCGTCGGGCGGCGGAACCCGGCTCACCGTCACCCTGCCGAGGTCCGCGACGTGAGCAGACCTGATGGGGGCGACGTGCGCGTGGTCGTGGTGGACGACAGCAGCTCATCCGCGAAGGCATCGCCGCGCTGCTCGGCCTGCACCCCGGCATCACGGTCGTCGGCACCGCCGGCGACGGCCGGGCCGCCGTGGACCTGGCCGTCGCGCGGGACCCGGACGTCGTCCTGATGGACGTCCGCATGCCGGTCCTGGACGGCATCGAGGCGCTCGCCCTGCTGCGCCGCCGCACCCCGCGCGCCAGGGTCGTCATGCTGTCCACCTTCGACGACGAGGAGTACGTCGTCCGCGCCCTGCGAGCGGGCGCGACCGGCTACCTGCTCAAGGACCGGCCGGCCGCCGAACTGGCCGCCGCCGTCCGGCTCGCGCACTCCGGCGTCGTCCAGTTCGACCCGGCCGCGGCGGCCCGCCTGGCGTCCGCGCTGCGCCCCGGACGCCCCGACGGGCTCACCGACCGCGAGGTGGACGTGCTCCGCCTGGTCGCCGCGGGCTCGACCAACCGCGAGATCGCCCGCCGCCTGCACCTGAGCGAGGGCACGGTGAAGAACCACGTCTCCCGCATCCTCGACCGGCTCGGCCTGCGCGACCGCACGCAGGCCGCCGTCTACGCCCGCGACCGCGGCCTGCTGCCGCCTACACCGGGATCATCCCCATGAACAGCAGCAGGTTCGGCGACCCCGCGCCGGGGTCCGGGATCACGCCCGGCGTCGCGTTGGCCCGCAGCGCCTCCGCCACGGCCACCGCCGAGTCGGCCGGGAACCGGTGCCGCCACAGCGCCGCCACGCCCGCCGCGTGCGCGGACGCCGTGGAGCCGCTGATGGTCGAGTACGCGGTGTCCGAGGTGCCCCACGCCGACGTGATGCCCACGCCCGGGGCCCACACGTCGATGCACGGGCCGTAGTTGGAGAAGCTCGCCTTCGCGTCGTTGGCGTCGGTCGCGCCCACGGTGGTGGCCAGCGGCGTGCTGCCGGGCGAGTAGTTGCACGCGTTGGCGTTCGAGGCGCCGGACACCACGGAGTAGTGCACGTCCGCCTGGATCGACCGGGTGATGGCGTCGTTGAACGCCTGGTTCAGCCCGCCGCCGAGCGTCATCAGCGCCACCGCCTTGCGCCCGCTCGCCGCCGCGTCCCGGGTCGCCCAGTCGATGCCCGCGATGATCTGCGAGTAGGTCCCGGACCCCTGGCAGTTCAGCACCCGCACGGACACCAGCGTCACGTCCTTCGCCACGCCGGTGGTCCGGCCGCCGACCGTGCCGGCCATGTGCGTGCCGTGCCCGTTGCAGTCGTTGCCGGGCGGCGTCACGCCGCCGATCGCGTCGAACCCCGGCACGGCCGCGCCGTCGAACTCCTGGTGCGTGTACCGGATGCCGGTGCCGAAGATGTACGCCCGCACGGACGAGGCCGTGTTCGGGTGGAAGTACTTCCGGTCCAGCGGCAGGGAGCGCTGGTCGATCCGGTCCAGGCCCCACGACGGCGGGTCCGGCTGCACGGCCAGGTCCTGCGCCACGACGTCGCGCCCGGCGGCCTCCCGCCCCGCGACGTCGCGCGCGACGACCTCCGGCCGCGCGACCTCCCGCGTCACGACGTCCCGTGCCGCGAGGTCCCGGTCGGTCAACCCCACCCGCACGTCCTGCGCCACGTAGGCGACGCGCGGGTCGGCCGCGAGCCTGCCCGCCAGCGCCGCGCTCGCCCGCATCGCGAACCCCGGTAACGCCGAGCGGTAGGTGAACGTGACCCCCGGCGCGGCGGACCGGGTCGCGGCCAGGTCCTCCGACCGCTTCAGCACCACGATGTAGCTCCCGGCGACGGCGTCCGGGTGCCCGGCGTACAGCACCGGGCCGACCGGCGCGGCGTGCGCGGACGGGGCGGCGAGGCCGGCCAGCACCGCGCTCGCCACCACGACGTGTCTGATCTTCACGGCTCCTCCAACAGGCAGGGTTTCGTCGGGGAACGTGCTCGTCTGTGAACCACAGCACGACGGCGGTCGGGACGACAGGTCCGATCAGAGTTCAACGATCAGCCACTCGATGGTCGACTTTCCGCCTCCTCGGCGATGAAGACTGCATCCGGTGGCCAAACGCTGGGCCGAACAGGTGAACGGACACGGTCCGGGTTAACACCCCGTCGTGGGTCTGCGACAGCAAGGCCACCACCGCGCGCACAGGGGGTTTGCGCTCATGGTCAAGAAGAACAGGAACGACCTGCGGTCGTCGCTGAGGCGGTTCGTGCGCACCAAGGGCGCCGAGTACCTGCGCGACCCGAACGTGTCCTCCATCGGCATCGGCCACCGGGTCGTGGGCGGCAGGCCGACGGACGAGGTCGCCATCCAGTTCACCGTCCGGCGGAAGGCCGAGCCCGAGGCGTTGGCCGCGCTCGGCACCGCGCTGCTGCCCGCGACGATCGAGGTCGACGGCGTGGCCGTGCCGACGGACGTGCTGCAACGCGACTACCGCGCCGACTTCCGGGTGGTCGGGGAGTCCTCCGGCGACGTGCGCAAGACGCGCCTCGACCCCGTGTCGCCGGGCGTGAGCCTCGGGCACGTGCGCGTCTCCGCGGGCACGCTGGGCTGCGTCGTCTACGACCGGGACGACGGCACCCCCTACGCGCTGAGCAACTGGCACGTGCTGCACGGACCGCACGGCGCGCTCGGCGAGGACGTGGTGCAGCCCGGCGCGCACGACGACAACCGCACGGACCGCAACCGGATCGGCCGGCTCGTCCGGTCGCACCTCGGCGCGGCGGGCGACTGTGCCGTAGCCACCATCGAGGGCCGGGCGTTCGAGTCGCGGATCCTCGACCTCGGCGTGGCCGTGGACCAGCTCGGCGAGCCCGAACTGGGCGACAAGGTCGTCAAGAGCGGCCGGACGACCGGCGTGACGCACGGCGTGGTCCGGCGCGTCGACACCCTCGTGAAGATCGACTACGGGCCGGGGGTCGGCGAGCGGCGGATCGGCTGCTTCGAGATCGGCCCGGACCCGGCGCGGCCCGCCGCCGGCGGCGAGATCAGCGCGGGCGGCGACTCCGGCGCGGTGTGGGTGTTCAAGTCCGCCAACGGCAGACCGGGCCGCACGATGGCGGGCCTGCACTTCGCGGGCGAGGCCGGGGACAGCGCCGACGAGCACGCGCTGGCGTGCCTGCCCGCCTCGGTGTTCGAGAAGCTCGGCATCACGCTCACCCCGCCGCTCCGGGTCCGGGCGACCGCCGCGGCGGGGTTCGACCCGGACTTCCTCGGCGTCGGGGTGGGCGTGCCGGAGCTGGGCGAGGCGGCCCGCGCCGACGCGGTCGAGCTGAACGGCTCGGTGGTCGTCGACTACACCCACTTCTCGCTGGCCCAGAGCAAGTCGCGGCGGTTCGCGTTCTGGGTCGCGTGGAACATCGACGGCGGCGACCTGAAGGCGATCAACCGGGCCGGCATCCCGTTCGTGCTCGACCCGCGCATCCCCGCGCGGTTCCAGGTCGGCGACGAGCTGTACCGGGGCAACCGGCTCGACCGCGGCCACCTGGCGCGGCGCGCCGACCTGCTGTGGGGGCCGAAGGCGGTGGCGGAGAAGGCCAACGTCGACTCGTTCTTCTTCACCAACATCACGCCGCAGATGGACGACTTCAACCAGAGCGCGCGCCAGGGCCTGTGGGGCCGCCTGGAGGACGCCGTCATGTCCGATGTGGACGTGGACGACCTCCGCGTGAGCGTCTACGCCGGCCCGGTGTTCCAGCCCGACGACCGCGTGTTCCGCGGCGTGGCGCTGCCCCGCGAGTACTGGAAGGTGATCGCGTTCGCCACCGGCGGCACGCTGACCGCGCGGGCGTTCGTGCTGACGCAGAACCTGAACCGGCTGGAGGCGCTGGACCTGGACGAGTTCCGGGTGTTCCAGGTGCGGCTCGCCGAGGTCGAGCAGCGGTGCGACCTCGCGTTCCCGGAAGCGCTGCGGGCGGCGGACACGCTCGTCGTCCCCGAGTCGTTGGAGGACCGCGCGCCGTTGGAGTCCCTGGCCGACATCACCTGGTGAGCCACCTCGCCCGCCACGCGAGCACCACGGGTCCACCTGGAAGGCCCCGGCTACCCGGACCCGACGTCGAGCCGGAAGTCGGCCACGTGGATCGCCGAGGGCGTGGCGCCGGTCGACTTCCGCTGGTACTGCACGGACAGCACCCCGTCCACGGCCACCCGCGACGTGTCGACGTTGACCTCGCCGAACGCGTCGAACGACGTGGGGGTGAACGCGGTCGCCCACCGGGTCCAGCCGTCCGCCGCGGCGGCGGTCACGATCCGGCCGCCGGGCATCACCAGGTAGGCGTTGTCCGCGCGGTCCAGCACGAGCTTCGTGCGCTGCGTGCTGCCCGGCGGGACGGGGACCTCGCGCTTGGTCCACGTCCCAGCCGACCGGGTGAGGTGGAAGGTGCGCGCGAACCGCGTCCGCTGCGCCGCGTAGTCCGAGACGCAGCGGGCGAACCGCTCCGGCACGTAGCTGATCACCACGTGCGGCGTGCCGGTGGAGTCGACCGCCTGGCTCTCCTGGTTCATCAGCCCGCGGTCCGGCCCGAGGCGGTCCACCAGCACGCCGGGGGAGGAGACGCCCACGGGCTCGCCGCCGGTCGTGCCCACGACCGCGCCCGTGTCGGCGCGCCACGTCCGGCCCCGGTCGTCGCTGTAGACGTAGCCGGTGTCGTGGTTGGCCAGCCCGCCGTCGGCGCACAGCACGCGCCGATCGCCCTCGCGCCACGTGAACGCGGCGTGCAGCCGGCCCCGCCGGTCGTAGTCCAGCCCGTGCAGGTACATGTTCCGCGTGGTGGAGACGACGCCGTTCGGCCCGGTGTAGTCGCCGGTCGCCGAACTCCACGCGCCCAGCCGCCGCCACGTCCCGTCGCGGTACTCGGCCAGCTCGTTGACCCCGTTGCCGGAGCACCCGGTGCGGTAGCTCAGCTGGAGCACCCCCTCGGGCGTGACGACGAACTGCGGGTACGTCAGCTCGCCCAGGTCCACCCCGTCCAGGGTCCGCCGCACCGGCCCGAACGCCGAGGCGTCCCACGGGACCTCCCGCGGCCGGGTCGTGAGCCCTTCGCGTGACTTGACGGAGAAGATGCGGTTGTCGTGCGTGTCCATGGCGACGTGCAGCGTCCCGTCCAGCGGCGAGAGGCCGAGCGAGATGACGTTGTGCGAGTCGTCCACGCGCAACCGGTGGGGCAGCACGACGTGCTCCCACGTGCCGCCGTCGAGCGCCCGGCGCGCCACGACCGCGTGGCGGCTGCCGGTGTACCACGTCGCGTACTGGTGCCCGGCGTGGGTGAGGATCGCGTCCCGCTGGAACGAGTTGTTGTTCACCACGCCGTCGTAGGACACGAAGAACAGCGCGGACGGGTCCAGCACGGTGTCCGACACCAGCTCCACCGCCGGTGGGCGGTCCGCCGTCGCGTTCGAGCCCATCGCCGGACCCCTCCCGGCCCCGGCCGGTCGGCGGGCGGTGCGGGGCGTTCGGCTACGGGCCATCGTCGGCGATCTCCTGTTCGGGGGGCGGGCCGCGCTGCTCTGGGGAGCGAGCATCTTCGATCGATGAGGTCGAGTCAAGCACTATTTGATCGTTTACGATCGTTTTGTTCAGGTCTGATACCTCAAGGAGTCGAAGTGGTCGCGGTGCTGTGCGTGGGAGAGACCATGGCCGTGTTCACCCCCGCCGAGGCCGGCCCTCCCGAGGACGTGCGGACCTGGGTGCGGGGCGTCGGCGGCGCGGAGTCCAACGTGGCGTGCGCGCTGGTCGCGCACGGCGTCCCGGCCGGCTGGGCGAGCGCGGTCGGCGACGACCCGTTCGGGCGGGCGGTCGTCGCGGCGGTGGCGGCGGCCGGGGTGGACGTCTCCCACGTGCGGGTGGACCCCGCCCGGCCGACCGGGCTCTACCTCAAGGAGGCGGACCGGGCCGGCAGCGCCGTGCGCTACTACCGCGCCGGCTCGGCGGCGTCCGCGCTCGGGCCCGGGTTGCTCGACCGACTCGACCTGGCGTCGGTGTCGTACGTGCACGTCAGCGGCATCACCGCCGCGCTGTCCCCGTCGTGCCTGGCGCTCGTGCGGGCGTTGCTGGCCCACCCCGGCGTGACGACGTCGTTCGACGTGAACTGGCGGCCCGCGCTGTGGGGGCCGGCGGGTCCGGACGTCCTGCGCTCCCTGGCCGCCGCGGCGGACCTCGTCCTGGTCGGCGACGACGAGGCCGAGGCCCTGTGGGGCGTGTCCGAGCCGGCCGCCGTCCGCGAGGTGCTGCCCGAGCCCGGCACGCTGGTGGTCAAGCAGGGCGCGGTCGACGCGACCGTGCTGGAGGCCGGCGGCCCGCCGGTGTTCGAGCCCGCGCTGCGCGTGGACGTGGTCGAGCCGGTGGGCGCGGGCGACGCCTTCGCCGCGGGCTACCTGGCGGCGACCCTGGCCGGGGCGTCACCCGCGCGCCGCCTGCGCACCGGCCACCTGGCCGCGGCCGGCGCGCTGCGCACCGTGTCCGACATGGCCGTACCCCTGCCGCCCGCCGACGTCGCCCGCCTGCTCGACGCCGACCCGGCCACCTGGGCTGCCGCCACCGTCACCTCCTCCGGCGTCCACTGACCCCGCGCGTGTCCTACCTCCGGAACGCGCGTGTCCTACGTCCGGAACAGCCGAGTTGAACGTTCGGGACAGGGCGGGGGC
>NZ_JBHYXZ010000182.1:0-2752 GCF_042752395.1 Actinosynnema sp. NPDC059335
ACTCCAACTGCCGCGCGAACGCCACATCCTCCTCCGGCGTCATCGAGTCGTAACCCACCTCACCCACCGCCACCACCCCGTCCTTGGCGAGGTAGCGCGGCAGCACGTCGAGCACGCCGACGCACCGGGGGTCGTTGGCCTCCTTGGGGTTCAACGCGATGGCGCAGTGGTGCCGGATGCCGAACTGCGCGGCCCGGAACCTCTCCCAACCCAGCAGCGAGTCGAAGTAGTCGGTGAACGAGCCGACGCTCGTGCGCGGCTGGCCCAGCCAGAACGCGGGCTCGACCACCGCCGTGATGCCGACGGCGGCCATCGACTCGTAGTCGTCGGTGGTGCGCGAGGTCATGTGGACGTGCGGGTCGAAGATCGTCACGGTGTCCTCCCCAGCAGGCGCAGGGCGTCGGCGGGCACGGGCCGGCCGGCGGCCTCGCGCTCGGCGGCGTAGTCGGCGGTCATGCGGCGCAGTTCGTCGTCGGCGCGGCGGTCCAGGTCGTGCACGGCGGCCAGCGGCACGCCCATGAACAGGCACTTCAGCACGCCGTGCCGCCACGCGTGCTGGTCGAGGTGCGCGGCGGCGAACGGCCCGAGCGCGGCGGCGACCAGGCGGGTGTCGTTGGTGCGCAACGCGTCACGCACCAGCGGCAGGCCGACGTCCGGGTCGGTGTCGGGGGTGAGCCCGCGCAGCACACCGCGCCGTTCCGCGTCGTCGCCGAACCGGTAGAGGTCGGGCAGCTCGGAGGCGTCCGGCAGGGCCGCCACCAGCCGGGCGCGGGCGGCGTCGTCCACCGTGCCGTGCACCAGGCCGTCCGGGTCCTCCTCGGCGCGCACCGGCCCGCGGCCGACCGCCCGGCCGGCGGCCGGGAACAGCGCGCGGATGGCCGCCGGGTCGGCGCGGACCCGGCGTTCGGCCTCGCTGAGCCAGTCGGGGGTGGTGGCGGCGCGCAGGGCCGCCATCGCGCGGCGGGCGACCTCGGGCGCGGCGTGGCTGTGCCGGGGCAGCTCCACGGCGGCCAGGCCGCGGTAGCCGATGTCCTCCAACGCGGCCAGGGTCTTGCGCAGGTCCAGCGCCCCCTCGCCGAACTCCAGGTGCTCGTGCACGCCGGGCAGCATGTCGTCCAGCTGCACGTTGACGAGCAGGTCCCCGGCCCGCGCGACGCAGGCCGCCGCGTCCTCCGGTTCGACGGCCACGCAGTGCCCCACGTCGAGCGTGATGCCCAGGACGTCCGGGTCGCCCAGCTCGGCCCGCAGGGTCAGCGCCTGGTCGAGCCGCGCCACGACGTGACCCGGTTCGGGTTCCAGGCCGAGCCGCACCCCGGCCCGCGCGGCGAGGTCCACCACCTCGGCCACGCCGGACGTCAGCCGGGACCACGCCTCGTCGGGCGGCACGTCGGGCGGCCGCACCCCCGCCCAGAAGGACACGCACTCGGCGTCGAGGTCGCGGGCGATCGCGATGGCGCGGCCGAGGAAGTCGATCCGCCGCACCTGCCCGTCGGACACCAGGGTCGGGTGGTGCTTGCGGTGGGGGTCGAGGAGGTAGCGCGCGCCGGTCTCCACGACGACGCCGAGGCCCAGCTCCGCCAACCGGCGCGCCACGGCGTCCACGCGGCGGGCGAGGTCGGGCGCGTAGGGGTCGAGGTGGTGGTGGTCGAGGGTGAGCGCGACGCCGCGGTAGCCGAGGTCCGCGATGACGGCGAGCGCGTCGTCCAACCGGTGGTTGGCGAACCCGTTCGTGCCGTACCCGAGCCTGATCGTCATGTCGGTCCCACCTTCCGGCCGAACTTCCGCGCCAAGGGCAACGCCCCGGCCACCGCCAACGCCGACCACACCGAACCGCGCGCCGCGAGCGCCGCCTGCAACGGCACCATGCCGTGGATGCCGGCCGCGGTCGCCGCCCGCACCTCGCCCGCGCCGCCGCCGGACCGGACGGCGGCCAACTGCGCCCGTCCCACCAGGCCCGCGTACACCGCCGCGCCCACGGCCGACCACACCGCGGACCGCGCGCCCACCGGCCGCCGATCCCGCGACCGGCCCGGGTGACCGGCTGCCGGCCGGTCGCGCACGCCGGCCGACCGCCTTCCGAACGCGCCGGCCGACCGCCGCCCGCGCGCATCAGCGGCGGGTCCTCCGTGCGCGTCAGCGGCCGGTCCTCGGTGCGCATCAGCGGCCGGTCCTCCGTGCGCACCTGCCGCCGACCCCCCGTGCGCACCGGCAGCCGGCCGCTCGCCCGCGAGCTGCCCTCCGCGCGGACCCGCCGAAAGCCGGTCGCGCACGCCGGCCAACCCACCGGACCCCGCCTCACCCGGCCCTCGCGCGCCCGCCGCCACGGCCGCGAGCGCGGTGGCCGCCGTGCCCGCCAGCACCGCCCGCGCCACCCCCGGCGACGTCCCGTGGACCTCCCCGCGCGACAGCACCGTCACCCCCAGGGTGTGCGCCGCCATCACCGACGCGGCGGGCAGCGCCTCGCGCACCCCGTCCGCCGGCGCGCCGAGCAGCACGTCCAACCCCCGGCACGCGGCCATCGCGAACGGACCGGCCGGGGTGTCCTTCAGCACCACGTCGTACGCCCACACCGCACCCGTCAGCGCGGCCGCCGTGCCCAGCGCCCGACGACCGCCGGCCGCCGCCGCGAGCGCCAGCCCGAGCACGCCGAGCCCGCCCGCCACCGCCAACGCCCGCTCCGGGCTCACCCGGCCGGACGGGATGGGTCGCTCCGGCCGCGTGGCCCGCGGCCCGCGCGCGGGGGGGCACACGT
>NZ_JBHYXZ010000182.1:2762-15535 GCF_042752395.1 Actinosynnema sp. NPDC059335
GGATGGGTCGCTCCGGCCGCTCGACCGCGTCCACGTCGCGGTCGGCCCAGTCGTTCAACGCCATCCCGGACCAGTACAACGCGGCCGACGCCACCGGCAGCAGCAGCCGCCTCCCGCGCAACCCGCCGGCCGCCCCGGCGACCGTGTCCCCGAGCACGGTCAACGCCGCGGGCGCGCGAACGAGCTTGAGGTAGGGGTTCACAGCCCCTCCGCCCACTCGACCAGCGCCCTGGTCTGCTCGGCGAACCCGTGCTCGTCCGAACCCAACGGGTCCTTGAAGAAGAACCCGAGCGCGCTCTGCACGCCGACACGGCCGGACCGGTGCGCGGCCGCCAGCAGCCGGGCCAGGTCGAGCACCAGCGGCGCGGCCAGCGCCGAGTCCAACCCGGTCCAGGTGAACTGCAACGACATCCGCGCCCCGAGGAACCCCTCGAACGACACGTGGTCCCAGGCGGTCTTCTGCTCGCCCAGTTCCGGCACGTTGTCGATGTGCAGGGGCGCGGTCACCGGGTGCCCGAGCAGCGCGGCCAGCCCGGACGCCTTGGTCCGCAGCTTGCTCGACGCGTGCGCCGGGTCCTCCAGGGTCGAGCCGTCGCCACCGCCGAGCAGGTTCGTCCCCGCCCACGACCGCACGCGCAGCGCCCGCGCGGTGAACATCGGCGCCAGCACGGTCCGCACCAGGGTCTCCCCCGTCTTGCCGTCCCGCCCCGCGTACGGGACGCCGACGGCGGCGGCCAGCTCCGCCAGCGCGGGCGGCGTCACGCCGGTGGACGGGGTGAAGTCCACGAACGGGCAACCGGCCCTGAACGCCGCGTAGGCCGCCAGGGAACTGGGCGGCAGCACGGTCTCCCCCGCCGCCAGCGCCTCCTCCAGGGCCGACAGGGACGCGTGCGCCGGGTGCGGGTCGACCGGCGGCTCGGTGGAGGCCACGTTGACCACCACGACGCGGGCCAGGCCGTGCCGCGACCGGAACGACGCCAGGTCGTCCGCCAGCCGCGCCGCGACCTCGGCCTGCGCGCCCACCGGCACGTCGCGCAGCTCGGCCTGCGCCTCGCGCAGCCCGTCCGCGATCGGACCGAGGAGTTCGGCCGGGACCACGCCCGCCCGCGCCAACTGCTCGGCCCGTTTCACCAGCGGTGTGGAGACCACGTCGTGCCCGCCGACCACCAGCGAGTCCCACGGCGGCAGGTCGGCCTCCAGCAGTTCGGTGACGCAACCGGTCGGCGGCACCAGGCCGGCGCGCAGGCCGAGCAGCCCGCACACCGCCGTGGTCGCCACCGACCCGCGCGCGCCGATCAACCACAGACCCGTTCGTTCCACGAGCATCCCCCGATCTGGATGTGGTCCGGCTCACAGGCCGAGGCGACGCCGATTCTGTTTCGGATCGACTGAAGTCAGCAAGACTTTTGGAGCAATTTGACAAAAGTCATGCTCGAATGGACGAAAGTGAGGTCGTCAACGACCACGGTACGTCAGGTCCGCGAACCCGCACCGACCGATGTCCCGGCTCCGGTAGCGTGGATCACCACTCGCTTCGGCACGTCGGCGGAGGGGCTGCGCGGTGCGACAGGACGACCGGCCGGTGACCTCGAACGTCGTCGCCGGTCCCGTCCTCGGGCCGAGCGTGCAGGCCGGTGTGGTCCACGGCGGCGTGCACGTCCACGTCGGCGGGGCGCCGCCGGCGGATCCCGGCGGGCTGCCGGTGGGCGTGCTGTCGTTGCTGCGGGCGCAGGTCCGGGCGGCGCACGAGCTGCCGTACCGGCTGCCGGGGGCGCGGCGACCGTCGCTGGCCGCGGTCTACGTGCGGCAGGACCTCGGCACGGGCGCGGAGGAGCCGCACGCCGAGGTGTCGCGGCCGACCCCGATCCTGGACGGCGACGGGCGGCTGGTGGAGGCGCCCCGCCCGCCCGCGCCGAGGGTGGCGGTGCGGCCGCCCGCGCGGGCCGTGCGGGAGGCGTTGGACGGCGACGACCACCTGCTGATCACGGGCGGCGCGGGCCAGGGCAAGTCCACGCTGTCGCTGCGGCTCGCGGCGGACCTGGCGGCCGGGTGGTGCGGCGAGCCGGGTGGCGTGCCGATCGCCGAACCCGTCGTGCCGCTGCGGTTGACCGCGCGCGAGCTGGCGACCCGGCTCGACCTGCCCTTCCCGCAGGCGTTGGCGGAGAGCGCGCAAGCCGAGTACGGCGCGTTGCTGCGCGGCCCGGTCGACGCGGACGCGTTCGGCGACCGGGTGGCCGGGGCGCGGTGGCTGCTGCTGGTGGACGCGGTGGACGAGGTGGCGGCGGCGGCCGACCGCGACCGGCTGGCCGCCGTGCTGGCCGCGTGGGCGTCCGGTGGGCCGTACCGGGTCGTGGTGACCACCCGGCCGGTGGAGGGCGCGGCGCTGGCCCCGCTGCACCGCATCGGGGCGGCCCGCTACGAGCTGCTGCCGTTCGACGAGGAGGCCCTGCGCTCGTTCGCCCGCACCTGGTTCGCCGAGGAGGGCGAGCCGACGGCGGACCGGTTCCTGCGCCAGGTCCGCGAGGCGCACCTGGACGAGCTGGTCCGCGTGCCGCTGCTGGCCACGATCGCCGCGATCGTGTTCTCCCGGCGGGGCGACCGGCCGCTGCCGGACAACCAGTACGAGCTGTACGAGGCGTACCTGGCGTTCCTGCGGTCGGCGCGCACGTCCGCCGGTCCGTTCGAGACCTACCGCGACGACCTGTTGGAGCACCTGGGCCGCACCCGGTCGGAAACCGACACGTCGCTGGTGTCGGCGGCCCGGTCGTGGGTCCGCGACCGGGTGCCCCCGCACACCCTGCCCGCCGACTGGCCGGAGGCGCTGACCACGTTCCTGGTCTCGGTCGGGCCGCTGGTGATGCGCGGCGACGACCTGCGGTTCCTGCACCACAGCTTCGCCGAGCACCTGGCCGCGACCTCGCGGGCCCGCGAGTTCCCCGAGCGGTTCACCCCGGAGCACGACGGCTTCGTGCGCACCGTCCACGCGGCCCGGCCGAAGGAGCGGGGCGGGTTCGCCCGCTCGGTCCTGCTGCACTACACGCGCCTGCGCCCGACCGAGGCCGACCCGCTGGTCCGGTGGCTGCACGCGGGCGACGCCGAGACCCACCTGCTCGCCGCCCGCCTGCTGGCCAAGCGGGTCCCGGCGAGCACGGCCGTCGTGGACGACTTCCTGACCACGGTCTGGGGCTGGGCCATGACGAGCCAGTACCCCGGCTCCGAGATCCTCGCCCAGGCCGGTCGCGCCACCCACCACCCCGGTCTCGCGGACTGGCTGGTCGCGCTCATGCGCACCGGCAACGCCCCCGCCGACTCGCGCACCGAGGCGGCGTCGGCGCTGGCCACCCGGCTGCGCGGCACGCACGAGGCGGAAGCCCTCGACTACCTGACCGCGCTGGTGGACCACCCGTCCGTCTCGGTGTCGGAACGCCTGGCCGCCGGCGAGGCGCTGGCGGAGTGCGGCGCGACCGCGCGGGAAGCGTCCGCGCGCGGGCTGAGGGCCGTGCTGGCCAACCCGCTGGCGTCCGGTTACGCCTGCCGCACCGCCGCCGTGGTCCTGGCCGCGTTCGGCCGGGCCGAGCGGGCCTTCGCGGTCACGGCGTTGCAGGCGTTGACCACGAGCGACGAGACCCCGCCGGACGACCTGGTCGAGGCCGCGACCGGCCTGGTCGAGATCGGCTCGGAGTTCTACGAGCACGGTGCCGAGGTGTTCCGGGCCGTGCTGCGCGACCCGGTGGACAGCATGACCGGCCGCCGTGACGCCGCCCTCGGCCTGGCCTCCCTCGGCCCGGACGCCACCGCCGAAGCCGCCGACGCGCTCACCGCCCTGGTCAACGACCGGCGTCGGCCGCTCGGCGACCGCTCGCAGGCGGCGCACCTCCTCGGTGAGCTGGGCCCGCAGCACCGCGACGCGGCGGCCGGCCACCTGGTCGCCGTCCTGGCCGAACCCGGTCTCGGCCTGGCCGACCGGTGGCAGTGCGCGTCACGGCTGGGCGACCTGGGACCGGAAGCCGCCGGGACGGCGGCCGACCACCTGCGACGCGTGATCGCGGACCGCCGCTCGGACCCGAACACCGTCCTGTGGGCCGCCAAGCACCTCGCCGACCTCGATCCGCGGTACCACTCGGAGGCCACCGACGCGTTGTGGGAGATCGCCACCGCCCCGCACGGCACCGGGTTCGACCACGCGATCGCCCTCGCCCAGCTCACGAAGCTCGGCGAACCGCACCGGACGAGGGCATTGGCGCGCCTGCGGCGCCTGCCCACCGACCTCGGCTTGCCACCGCAGCAGCGGCGCATGGCCGCGGAGCAGGTGCTCCAGGCGGGACCGGAGTTCCACGACGAGGCCAAGTCCGCCCTCCTGGCCCTCACGCGCACACAGTCCGACCGGAACACCGCGCTGAACGCGTGGCGAGCGCTGCTCAACCTCGATACCGCCTACCACGGCCAAGCCCTCGACGCGTTCCTCGACGGCACGCGGGCGGCGGACCGGAACCTGCCCAACATGTTCGACCACGCATCGGCCTACGCGCGGTCGGACGAGGACCACCACCTGATCGCCCGGGCGCTGCTGCCCATCCTCGCCGATCCCGCGCACGGCTACCGGGCCCGGCTCTCGGCGGCCGAGGGCCTGATCTCCCTGGGCCGACCGTTCCACCGGGACGTCGCGGACCACCTGTGCGAGCTGGTGCGCTCGGCCACCGCGCCGGAGATGGATTTCCCCTACGTGGCGCGGATCTGCCGGCAGCTCGGTCGCAGCCACCGCGCCGCGATGGCCGGGGTACTGCGGGACGTGCTGTCCCGGGGCCTCCGCCCGGCCGCCGGGGTCTGGCGGGTCGTGCAGGCGCTGGACCACCTCGGTTTCGCCACCGGCGATGACGTCGTGACCGCGCTGAGGTCGGTCGTCTTCCACGGTCCGGTCATGACGGCGAGCCGGTACGACGCCGCCGTCGTGCTGGCCCGGCTCGTGCCCGCCGACGTCCCGGACATCCTGGACGCACAGGCGGTCGACCGGCGTTCGTGGAAGACCGTGGTGGAACCGATCGCGGTCGAGGCCGTCCCGGGGCTCGCGGCCGTCATGGCGGACCGCGACGCCCTCGCCACCGTGCGCCGGACGGCCGCGACCCTGGTGCACGACTTCGTGCCGGCCGAACGGGACCGTGCGCTCGACGTGCTCCGGGGCATGGCCCGCGACGAGTTCCTGGAGGTCCATACCCGTGGTGAGGCATATCAGCTCCTCACGGAGCGAGACCCCGGCATGCGCGCCGAGGCGCTCGCGTTCCACCTCGGCGTGGTCGACGCCGACCGGGAAACCCCTTCCCGTCGCCACACCGCCGCCTACCACCTGGCGGAACTGGATCGGAACCACACCTCCACGGCACGCGCCTTCCTGCGCCACCAGGTCAACGATCCGACAGCCGTGGCCGAGGACCGCGCTTCCGCCACCGAGTGGTCGATGGTCATCGAGCCGTGGGACGTGGACGAGTACGCGCACGTCGTCGGCGCGCTGCTCCAACAGTCTAGGATCAGCGCGTTCCGCGGCCTGATCACTAGCCTGGACCGGCAAGCGCGCACCGCCGTGGAACGGGTGCTGCTCGCCGACCGGTCCGCGTTCCTGCGCCGACGCGTGCCGGTGGCGGACCACTGGGACGACCTGCCGCTGTTCGCGGAGGCGGAGGCCGAGGTGCGCGAGGCGCTTGCGGCACCGGAGACCTCGACCGAGGACCGGGTGGCGGCGGCCTCGGCGCTGGCCGGGTTGTCCACGGCGTTCGTGCCGGAGGCCGTCCGGGAGCTGGAAGCCCTGGCCGCGTCGCCGGGCACCGCCTACCGCGCGCGCAAGGCCCTCTCCGAGCTGACACCGGCGCTGTGGCGGCGGGTGGTGGACGACGCGGTCGACCAGGTGGCCGACGAAGCGCTCCCGCGCCGGGAGCGGTTCAGGGCGGTCCGCCTGCTCGCCGAGATCACCGCCAGGCTCCCCGAGCCCGTGGTGGAGTTCGTGCGCGCGGTCGTCCACGAGCCGGGCACGTCGGACCGGGATCGGCTGGCGTTCCGGTACGCGTTGCGGCACCACGACGGGCTCGACCCGGTGCGGGCGATGCGGGACAGCCCGCGCACCCCGCCGGCGGTCCGGTTGTGGGCGGCGTTCCGGCTGGTCGGGCACGACGTCGCCGACCGCGCCGCCGCGGCCCGCCTCGCGCGCTCGATCGCGACCGACCCGGCCATGCGCCCGGCATTGCGGCGGCGGGCGGCGTACGACCTGACGTGGCTCGGACCCGGTGGGCGCGAGCCCGCCACCGAGGCGCTGCTCGCGCTGCTGGCCGACGAGACCGTGCCGACGACCGTGCGCATCCGGTCCGCGCACACGCTGGTCGACACCGCGCCGGCGGCCCGCCGAGCGGCGATGACGGCCCTGCGCGAACTGGCCGGCACACCCCACCCGCTGCGACGGTGCAAAGCCCTCCAGGCGATCGGTGTGGTGGAGCCGGTCGAAGCGGCACTGGACCTGGTCGCGATGGCCCGGGACGCGGACGTGCCCGCGACGGCCCGGGTGCGGTGCGCGGAGGCGGCGGTCGAGCTGACGCGGGACGTCCGGGAGCAGGCGGCCGTCGGCGTGCGGGCCGTGGCCCGGGACGGGTCCGTGCCGCGGCACGTCCGCCGCCGGGCCGCCCGCGACCTGGCCCGGTGGAGCGAGCTGTGCCGGGACGAGGCCCGCGCGCTGCTCGCTCAGGCGTAGCCGAACAGCGGCGGGAAGACCAGGACCACCACCCAGGCCCACACCGCGAACACCGGCAGGTAGGCGGTCTGCCAGCGTTCGAGCGCGGCGAACGGTCGGCGCCTGCGGACCAGGCCCAGCACCAGCCACGCCGACCACGCGAGGTTGGCCAGCAGGATGACGTTCTCCCCCAGCGCCGCCGCCTTGTTCGGCGTGGTGCCGTACTCCGTGATGCGGCCGGTGATCTCCCACAGCACCAGCGCGTCGATCACCAGCGCGCTGACCACGAGGGCGAGCTGGAGCCTGTCGAACAGGCCGGCCGGGGCCAGCGGGTCGCGTGCCGAGATCGAGTAGAGCAGCAGCCCGAGCACCACGACCAGCAGCAGGTCGAACAGGATCAACGCCTCGCGCTCCACGTCGATGCCGGAGCTGGTGACGCCGAACGTCACCAGGAACGCCAGCAGCACCGCGGTGAACAGCGGCGTGAACAGCCGGGTGAGCACCGGCGCGATGTTCTCCACCACGCTCTGCTTGGCCTCCACGAGCCACGCGGCCACCACCGTCGCCGCCGCCGCGCCGCACGGGATGAGCCACCGCCCGACGAACGTCTCGGGCGAGATCCCGATGGCCTCGAACGTGCCGAACACGAACGCGGTCAGCACGCCGCCGCCCAGCGCGATGAGCACGTAGTACACGAACCACTCGCCGGTGAAGCGGACGAAGTCCATGCGGCGGCGCGAGGCGCGCAGGTCGTCGGACACGTACGCCAGGCCCACGACGAACCACAGCGCGATCGGGAGGTGGACGCTCGTCACCACGAGCGACTGGGAGCCGTCCGCGAGCGGGAAGGCGTTGGCCGCCACCGCCCCGAGCGCGAACAACCCGAGCAGCACGCCGACCACCGCCCGCGCGGCGCGGCGGCGCCAGGCCAGGAACCCGGCCAGCCACGGCAGGGTGAGCAGGCCGACGTTCGGCCCGTAGAACGCGGGATTGTGCTCCGGGTCCAGGCCGAACAGCTCGGGCGCCTTGACCGAGACCGCCGCGCCCACCGCGCAGAGCACCAGGACGAGCAGGTCGCGCCGGGGCCGACCGCCGGTCGCCGCGCCGTCGCCGCCGGTCAGCACCAGTTGCTTCCACAGGCGTTCCGAGTGCTCGCGGGCGAACTCGCGGGACAGGTCGTCCAGGCTGCCCATGCGCTTGACCGCGACCAGGAACGCCTCGTCGGCGTGCAGGCCGGCGGCGCGCAGGTCGTCCACCGAGCCGCGCAGGTGGTCTTCCAGCTCCTCGACGTCGGGCCCGGCCAGCTCCCGCCGTCGCCGCACGTACTGCCGCCACTGGGAGAACTGGGCCTCCAGCTCGTCCGGACCGCCGGTCACGCCGGACCTCCCCACGGGATCGCGCTGAACGGCCGCTGGTCGTCGGGGCGCGGCCACACCTCCCGGAGCGCGTCCACGACCGTCTCCCACTGGCGGCGCTGCTCGGCCAGCTCCGCCAGGCCGGTGCGCGTGATCCGGTAGTACTTGCGCCGCCGTTCGCCGGCCGCGGACTGCCAGCTCGACTCCACGTGCCCGAGGCGTTCGAGCCGGTGCAGCAGCGGGTAGAGCAGCCCTTCGGTCCAGTCCAGCTCGCCGCCGGACAGCTCGTTGATCCGCCGGAGGATGGCGTAGCCGTAGCTGTCCGCCTCGGCCAGGATGCCGAGCACCATCGGCGTCGCCGAGGCGGCCACGAGGTCCTTCGCGACTTTCACCGGTCCTCCCGTGACCCTAGAACTGCGAGGCATAGTAGTACTAGGTATCCGACGGCCGCAAGGAGCCCTCCCCGACGGGTGGCCGACCGACCGTCCACACCGGACGAGCACCGTCCACCTGCCACGGTTCGAGGCCGCCGCCGGACCGACCGCGGCCGGCACGGGAACACGCCGCGCCGGCACCGGCGGGCGGTCTTGACCGTGAAGCAGGAGCCGACGCGCAAGCTCGGCCCGAGCGCGCCGGGCCGGGGCGCGCGGGCGTCGTGCCGGTCGACGGGCGCTTGATGTTAACGCAAACAAGTGCCAGACTCCTCGCTGGACCGCAACGACGCGAGGAGTCCGCCGTGATGCCATCGCAGCTCCACTCGCCCAACCCCGAGACCCATCGCGCTGCCACGACGACGACCTCCGGACACCCGGCACGACCTCGAGCGCTGTCGTCCTACCGTTAGCTGTTAGCGCTAACAACCGCCGCCGCCCCACGCACCGCCCCGACCGACGAAGATCGGAGCCGTCCATGCGTCGACGGAGGAGCGCCCTCGCGGCGTTGCCGCTCGCCCTGTCCCTCCTGGCCCTCCCCGCGCCGACGGCGGTCGCGGCCGAGCTGCCCTCGGGCGCGCGATCGTTGGAGGCGGTGAACCTCCCCGGCCGCTACGTCCGCCACCTGGACTACCTCGGCCGGGTCGACGCCGTCACGTCGGGCAGCCCGGCCCAGGTCAAGCAGGACGCGACGGTCACCGTCGTCCCGGGCCTCGCCTCGCCGTCGTGCTCCTCGTTCCAGGCGGCCAACGGGATGTTCCTGCGCCACCGCGACTGGCGGCTGCGGCTGGAGGCGAACACCGGCACGGCCCAGTTCCGCGAGGACGCGACGTTCTGCGCCGGGCCCGGCTCGGTCACGGGCTCCGTGTCGCTCGCGCCGGTCAACGCGCCGGACCGGCGGCTGCGGCACCGGGACTACGAGCTGTGGGTGGACCCGTACCAGGACACCGCCCGGTTCCGCGACGACAGCTCGTTCCGGCTCACCGCGCCGTGGACGCCGAAGACCACCAGGGGACCGGTCGTCCCGGGGTTGTTCGCCGACCCGCACATCGCGCACTTCAACGGCCGCTACTACCTCTACCCGACCACGGACGGCTACGCGGGTTGGGCGTCGCCGCACTACCAGGCGTTCTCCTCGACCGACCTGGTGAACTGGACGAGCCACGGCGTCGTGCTCGACCTGCGGCCGGACGTGTCGTGGGCGGACGACTCCGCCTGGGCGCCCGCCGTGGCCGCCAAGAACGGCCGGTACTACCTGTACTTCAGCGGCGGGGCGGCGTCCGGCGACACGGCCAAGCACCTCGGCGTCGCGGTGTCCGACTCGCCCACCGGCCCGTTCCGCGACGCGCTCGGCAGGCCGCTGGTGCGGGCCGGCTCCCACCCCGGCCAGGCCATCGACCCCATGGTGTTCACCGACGACGACGGCCAGTCCTACCTGTACTGGGGCAACGGCGGCGCGTACGTGGCGCCGCTCAACGCGGACATGGTCTCGTTCGACGCGACGAAGGTCCGCACCATCACACCACCCGGCTACCGCGAGGCGTCGTTCGTGTTCAAGCGCAACGGCACCTACTACTTCATGTGGTCGGAGAACGACACCCGTGACGAGAACTACCAGGTCGCCTACGCCACCGGCCCGTCGCCGGTCGGGCCGTGGACCAAGCGCGGGGTGGTGTTGCAGAAGCGCCTGGAGCTGGGCATCAAGGGCACCGGCCACCACTCGGTCGTACGCGCGCCCGGCACGGACACCTGGTACGTCGCCTACCACCGCTTCGCCGTGCCCGCGGGCAACGGCACCAACCGCGAGGTGACCGTCGACCGGATGACGTTCAACGGCGACGGCACCATCAGCCCGATCGTCCCCACCCTGTGATCAAAGGAGATCACCCGTGCCCCGAGCACTGACGAGGACCGGCGCGCTGCTGGCCGCCGTGGTCCTGCTGTTCACGTCCTGGTCGGTGACGACCGACCGGAGGGCGGAGGCGCTGGAGCCGTTCACCGGCTACCTGATGGCGCACTTCACCGGCGAGCACGCCAACGGCGAGCAGATCTACCTCGCCCACAGCCGCGACGGCCTGCGCTGGACCGACCTGAACAACGGCGCGCCCGTGCTGCTGTCCACGGTCGGCACGCGCGGCGTGCGCGACCCCGCGCTGGTCCGCTCCCCCGCGGGCGACCGGTACTGGATCATCGCCACGGACCTGCGGATCGCCTCCGGCACGTCGTGGTCCGACGCGGCGAACAACGGCAGCAAGTCGCTGGTCGTGTGGGAGTCCTCGGACCTGGTGAACTGGTCGTCGCCGCGGCTGCTGAACGTGGCGGGCGGCATCTCCGGCGCGGGCAACGCCTGGGCGCCGGAGGCCATCTACGACCCGTCGTCCGGCGACTACGTCGTCTACTGGGCCACGAACGCGACGCTGAACGGCGTCAAGAAGCACCGCATCTACTACGTGCGCACCCGGGACTTCCGGTCGGTCGGCTCACCGGTGCTCTACATCGACCGGGGCCAGGGGCAGGGCATCATCGACACCCAGATCGTCGAGGCGCCCGGCAGCGCGGGCGGTTACCGCTACTACCGCGCGTCGGCGGACGGCCAGATCACCATCGAGGCGAGCAACTCCGTCCTGGGCACGTGGACCAGGATCGGCGACCTGTCGCACATGGGCATCTCCAACGGCGCCACCGGCGGCAACGTCGTGGAGGGCCCGATGTGGATGCAGTTCAACGGGCGCGCCGAGTGGGCGCTGTGGCTGGACCAGTACGCCACCGGCCGCGGCTACATGCCGGTCACGTCCACGAACCTGGGCAGCACGCGCAACTTCGCCACCCGCACCGACTACCAGCTCGGCGGCACCCGCAAGCGCCACGGGTCGATCCTCAACCTCACCGCCGCCGAGGAGAGCCGCGTGCTGGCCAAGTGGGGCACGTCCGCGCCGGTCACCCGCATCCAGGCCTACACCCACCAGGACCGGTACGTGCGGCACGCCGACTTCGACGTGCGCATCGACCCGAACGTCAGCCCGGCGCAGGACGCCCAGTTCCACGTCATGCCCGGCCTGGCGGGTTCCGGCACGGTGTCGTTCCAGTCGGTCAACTACCCCGGCTACTACCTGCGGCACTACGGCTTCGACTTCGTGCTGGCCCCGGACGACGGGACCGCGACGTTCAAGTCCGACGCGACGTTCCGCCAGGTCGCCGGGCTCGCTTCGGCGTCGTGGTCGTCGTTCCAGTCCTACAACTACCCCGATCGGTACATCCGGCACTACGACTACAAGCTCCGGCTCGACCCGATCACGGACGCGACGGGTCGCGCCGACGCCACGTTCCGGCTGACGAGCTGACCGACCGCGGCGGGGGCGGGTGGTCGACGCGCCCACCCCCGCCGCGGAACCCCTGCGCCGCGATGTCATCCGTCCGGAACGCAGGACGACGCCGTGGTGGGAACCCGCATCACCACGCGTGATGCCCCGGGGAGCCCACCGCCCGCGACGCCATTGCGGCCGTTCCCACGCCCGCCTACGCTGCGGCACGCGGGGAAGTCCCGTTGCCGCCGAAGGACGATCCCGTTCGGACCGGGTCCACACCGGACGGTGCCCACGGCGGGCGGACCCTCTCCGCCCGAGCGCAGGAGGACGCATGTCGTCGCCGGAGAGCACCGCGGTCTACGTCGTGGCCGACCGCTTCGCGGACTTCGCCGCGGTGGTGGGCGGCCGGACCCTCTCGTCCCTGGTCCGGGCGCTCGAAGCGGGCCGGTACGACCGGGTCGGCGAGCTGGCCGTCCACGTGGGACAGGGGCTGGGCGACCCGGAGGTCCGGGTGCTGCGCCACGTGCTGGCCCGGTGGGGCAAGGCCGACGTGCGGCTGGTCGTCGAGGCGGACCGGCCCGCGCCGCGCGAGCTGGTGCGCAAGGAGAGCGACGAGAACGTCGTGGTCACCGAGCCGGTGGTGGAGGAGTCCGGGCTGCACACCGCCCGGCTGCGGCTGCACCGGGACAACGAGCTGCTGCTCGACCACCGGCCGGGCCCGCACCTGAGGAGCGCGGTCGCGGTGGAGGCGGCGCGCCAGGCGTTCGTCGCCGTCGTCCGCCGCCGGTACCTCGAACCACGCGGTCGCGGTGCGCACGACCTCGTGGTCGAGGAGCTGCGGACGACGTTCCGCGACTTCCTGTTCCCGACCTCGGCCGTGATCCGCGTGCTCGTCACGCGGTGCGACGACACCGGGGCCGGCGAGGTGTCGTTCCGGGCGACCGCGGAGGTCGTCCAGGCGGGCCGGCCGCTG
>NZ_JBHYXZ010000183.1:0-10960 GCF_042752395.1 Actinosynnema sp. NPDC059335
TTTTTTTATACCCCACGCGGGGCCCGGCCCGGCCCCCCCCCCGTTCCCCCCCCCCGCGCGCCGGGGTCCCTACCCCCTCCCCCCCCCCCGTCGCCGTTTTTCACGTTCGAGTGATGTCGAGGACCACTGTGGCGAGCACTCCGCACGAAGCGGGCAACGTTCACAGTATCGGGTTACCCACGCAAGACTGAATTTTTGTCCGCACTGGCGCGGGAAGACCACCGGAAGTTCGAAACCGCTCCAGTCAACGCCGCTTTCCGGTGAAATCCGCTGCGCCGAACGTGGTATCGATTCCACGACGTGGGGAATATCCGCGTCGCAGCGGCCCGAAGATCACCCGTTATTACTTGCGACGTGGACCAAATCCACGGTGCGTGTTCATTTCGGGCCCATCTGACCCTCAGGGGTGTCGCCATATCGGCCGCTTCCCGTACCACGTTCGGGCTCACTACCGTCGGTCCGGACCAATGAGCGAAACCCGATTGGCGGTGTGCGTGCGGTGACTGTGACCGATCCGGACTTGGAGACCGAGCACTCGAGGCTCAGCCTCGGCACGGCGGCGGCGCGGAACCTGGCGACGACGACCAAGTCCGTCCCCCAGATGCAGGGCATCACATCGCGGTGGTTGCTCAAGATCCTGCCCTGGGTGGAGGCCAAGGGCGGCACCTTCCGGGTCAACCGCAGGCTGAGCTACGCGGTCGGCGACGGGCGCCTGACGTTCACCAACATCGGCGCGGACGTCCGCGTCATCCCGCAGGAGCTGACCGAGCTGGCGCTGCTGCGCGGCTTCGAGGACGTCGAGGCGCTGGCCGCGCTCGCCGACCGGTTCGAGCAGCGCGAGTACGAGCCGGGCGCGGTGATCGTGGAGGAGGGCCGCCCGCAGGACGCGCTGCACCTCATCGCGCACGGCAAGGTGAACCTGATCGGCCAGGGCGAGTACGGCGACCAGACCGTGCTCGGCACGCTCGCCGACGGCGAGCACTTCGGCGGCCAGGTGCTCGCCGGACCGCAGGGCGAGTGGGAGTTCACCGCCAAGGCCGTCACGGCGGTCATCGCGCTGGTGCTGCCGTGGGACGTGTTCGAACAGCTCAACGGCGACGCGGGCGGTCTGCGCGCGCACATCCAGCGGATGCTCGCGGGCGGCGCGGGCAGGTCCAACGCCTACGGCGAGGCGGAGATCGACATCGCCTCCGGCCACGACGGCGAACCGGACCTGCCGGGCACGTTCGTGGACTACGAAGTCGCGCCGCGCGAGCTGGAGCTGAGCGTCGCGCAGACCGTGCTGCGGGTGCACAGCCGCGTCGCCGACCTCTACAACCACCCCATGGACCAGGTCGAGCAGCAGTTGCGGCTGACCATCGAGGCCCTGCGCGAGCGGCAGGAGCACGAGATGGTCAACAACCGCGAGTTCGGCCTGCTCAGCAGCGCCGACCTCAAGCAGCGCATCCACACCCGCACCGGCCCGCCCACCCCCGACGACATGGACGACCTGCTGTCCACGGTGTGGAAGGAGCCGACCGCGTTCCTGGCGCACCCGAGGGTGATCGCCGCGTTCGGCCGGGAGTGCAGCAAGCGCGGGATCTACCCGTCCACGATCGACCTCAACGGCCACCACGTGCCCGCGTGGCGGGGCGTGCCCGTGCTGCCGTGCAACAAGATCCCGGTCACCAGGACCCGCACCAGCTCGATCATGCTGCTGCGCGCCGGGGAGCACAACCAGGGCGTCATCGGCCTGCACCAGACCGGCCTGCCCGACGAGTACCAGCCCGGGCTGAACGTGCGGTTCATGGGCATCAACGAGAAAGCGATCATCTCCTACCTCGTCAGCGCGTACTACTCCACCGCGATCCTCGTGCCGGACGCCATCGGCGTGCTGGAGCACGTGGAAATCGGCCGCGAGGACTGAGTCCCCCTCCCGATCCCTGACCAGATAGGCAGCAGAAGTGACCGTGACAGATCCCGGCCTCGCCCCCGAGGAGGCCGAGCAGCACCGGCAGAGCCTGGGCACGGCGGGTGCGCGGAACCTGGCCAGCACCACCAAGTCCGCACCGCAGATGCAGGGCATCTCGCCCCGGTGGCTGCTGCGGAAACTGCCCTGGGTGGCCACCCAGGCGGGCACCTACCGGGTCAACCGGCGGCTCACCTACGCCGTCGGCGACGGGCGCGTCAGCTTCACCAGCACCGGCGAGCAGATCCGCGTCATCCCGCAGGAGCTGCGCGAACTGCCCGTGCTGCGCGACTTCCCCGACGACGACCTGCTGGTCGCGCTCGCGGACCGGTTCCAGCAGCGGGAGTTCCAGCCCGGCGACGTCCTGGTGACCTCCGGCGAGCGCGCCGAGGAGGTGTACCTCGTCGCGCACGGCAAGGTGAACAAGATCGGCCAGGGCAAGTACGGCGACCAGACCGTGCTCGACACGCTGGCCGACGGCGACCACTTCGGCGACGAGGTGCTCTACGGCGCCGAGGAGGACGAGTGGGGGTTCACCGTCAAGGCGATCACCCCCGTGACCGTCCTGGCGCTGCCGCGGCGCGCGGTGCAGGAGCTGGGCGACCGGGCGGAGGCGCTGCGGGCGCACGTCGAGTCGGTCGCGCGCACCTCGGGCAAGCCGCAGAACAAGCACGGCGAGGCGGCGATCGAGATCGCGTCGGGCCACGACGGCGAGCCGGACCTGCCGACGACGTTCGTGGACTACGAGCTGTCGCCGCGCGAGTACGAGCTCGAGGTGGCGCAGACCGTGCTGCGGGTGCACAGCCGCGTCGCCGACCTCTACAACCACCCGATGAACCAGACCGAGCAGCAGTTGCGGCTGACCATCGAGGCCCTGCGCGAGCGGCAGGAGCACGAGATGATCAACAACCGGCGGATCGGGCTGCTGCACAACGCCGACCTCAAGCAGCGCATCCACACCCGCACCGGGCCACCCACCCCGGACGACCTGGACGAGCTGCTGTCCCGGCGGCGCAAGACGGCGTTCATGCTCGCCCACCCGCGCGCGATCGCCGCGTTCGGGCGGGAGGCGAGCAAGCGCGGCGTCTACCCCGGCACCACCGACGTGGACGGCACGAAGGTGGTGACGTGGCGCGGCGTGCCGCTGCTGCCGTCGGACAAAATCCCGATCTCGCCGCGGCACACCACGTCCATCCTGGCCATGCGGGTCGGCGAGCAGGACCAGGGCGTGATCGGGCTGCACCAGCCCGGCATCCCCGACGAGGTGCAGCCGAGCCTGAACGCCCGGTTCATGGGCATCAACGAGAAGGCGATCGTCTCCTACCTGGTCACCGCCTACTTCTCGGTGGCCGTGCTGGTGCCGGACGCGCTCGGCATCCTGGAGCACGTGGAGATCGGTCGATCCTGACCACGCCGGAGTCGACGGCAGCCGGGCCGCCACGCCCGGCTGCCCGTTCTCCCCTGCCCGCGCCCGCCGCGCGGGACGGGTTACCCCCCGAACAGGAGTTGTGGCGATGACCGACCTGGACGTGAGCCTCGACCACCGGTCCGCGCGCGAGGTGCTGAGCTGGAGCCGCGCGGGCGTCGACCCGGCGTTGCGGACCGCGGTGGACCGCCTGCCGGAGTCCATGCGGGCCATAGCGGGCTACCACTTCGGGTGGTGGGACGAGTCGGGCAGGCCGACGGGGGCCGACGCGGGCAAGGCCATCCGGCCCGCGCTGGTGCTGCTGGGCACGCAGGCGGTGGGCGGCGCGGTGGACGCGGCGCTGCCGGCCGCCGTGGCGGTGGAGCTGGTGCACAACTTCTCGCTGCTGCACGACGACGTCATGGACGGCGACACGACCCGCCGCCACCGGCCGACGGCGTGGCACGTGTTCGGCGTGAACCCCGCGATCCTGGCCGGTGACGCGTTGCTGACGTTGGCGCTGGACGTGCTGGCGGGCAGCGGCCACTCCCAGGCGCAGCAGGCGATCCGGGTGCTGTCGGCGGCCGTGCAGCAGTTGTTGGACGGGCAGAGCGCGGACCTGTCGTTCGAGGAGCGCGCCGACGTGCGGCTGGGCGAGTGCGTGCGGATGGCCGAGCGGAAGACCGGGTCGCTGCTCGGTGCGGCGTGCGCGTTGGGCGCGCTGTTCGGCGGTGGGCGGGCGGAGCAGGTGGAGCACCTGCGGGCGTTCGGGGAGCGGGTCGGGTTGGCGTTCCAGTTCGTGGACGACCTGCTGGGGATCTGGGGCGACCCGGAGGTCACCGGCAAGCCGGTGTACTCGGATCTGCGGAACCGGAAGAAGTCGCTGCCCGTGGTGGCCGCGTTGACGTCGGACACTCCGGCGGCGCGGGAGTTGCACGCGCTGTACCACGGTGAGGACGAGCTGAGCCAGGCCGATCTGGCGCGTGCGGCGGAGCTGATCGAGGTGTGCGGCGCGCGGGCGTGGGCCCAGGGCCGGGCGGACGACCTGCTGGCGAGGGCGCGTGAACACCTGCACGCCGCCGGCCCGTCCGAACGCGCGGCCCGCGAACTGGACGCCGTAGCCCGCCTCGCCACCCGCCGCGACCACTAACCCGTTCTCCCCGAACCTGCCGCAGACCTCTGACCAGCGGTTTCCCCGGCAACCGGATACACGATCGAGTGATTGCCGCCGACCGACCTAATCAAAACACCGTTATCCTCGAAGTCGAACGTCGGTTGAAACAACGAGGCCGGCAACCAACCCGTCGCCCCACGCCACCCCCACCCACCCCATCCGCCACCTCCACCCACTCGCCCTCCCAAACCTCGCCCCTTTGCCCACCCCCTACCGCCCACCCCACCGCCCCAGCCTCCCCCTCCACCCACCGCTCCAGCCTTCCCGCCCCTTCCCACGCTCCCTCCCTCCCCGCCGCTCGCTCCTTCCCTTGCTTCCGCCTTCCCGCACTTCCCCCTTCCGCCGACCGGCCGCTCCAGCCTTCCCACCCCCGCACGTCCCTCCAGCCCTGCCGCCCCCAGCCCCTCCCACCCCCGACCTGACGAGGAGCCGCGCCGTGGCCCTTCCCGTAGTGCTGTTGGCCTCGCCCCGGTCGTTCTGCGCCGGGGTGGAACGCGCGATCGAGATCGTGGACCGGCTGCTGGACCAACGCGGCGGCCCGGTGCACGTGCGCAAGCAGATCGTGCACAACACCCACGTGGTCGCCGAGCTGGAAGCACGGGGCGCGGTGTTCGTGGACGAGCTGGACGCCGTCCCGGACGGCGCGACCGTGGTCTTCTCCGCGCACGGCGTATCGCCCGCGGTACGGGAGGAAGCGGCCCGGCGCGGCCTGGAGGTGATCGACGCGACCTGCCCGCTGGTGACCAAGGTGCACGCGGAGGCGAGGCGTTACGCGGGGCGTGGCGACACGGTCGTGCTGATCGGGCACGCCGGGCACGAGGAGGTCGAGGGCACGCTCGGCGAAGCGCCCGAGCAGACCGTGCTGGTCGAGACCGTCGCCGACGTGGAAGCGCTGGAGGTGCCGGACCCGACGAAGGTCTCGTACCTGACCCAGACGACCCTGGCGATGGACGAGACGGCCGAGGTGCTGGCCGCGCTGCGGGCGAAGTTCCCGGCATTGCGGGGGCCGTCGTCGGCGGACATCTGCTACGCCACCACGAACCGGCAGGACGCGGTGCGCGAGATCGCGCAGGACTCGGACCTGGTGCTGGTCGTCGGGTCGCAGAACTCGTCGAACTCGGTGCGACTGGTGGAGACCGCGCGCCGGATGGGCGCGCCCGCGCACCTGATCGACGACGTGTCGGACATCCAGCCCGAGTGGCTCGAGGGCACGCGAGTGGTCGGGGTGAGTGCGGGCGCGTCCGCGCCGCCCCGGTTGGTGGACGAGGTGATCGAGGCGCTGGGGGCGTGGGACGTCCAGGTCCGCGAGACGGCGCGCGAGACGATCCAGTTCACGCTGCCGACCGCGGTGCGGCCGAAGCCCGGCGACGCCGGGACCGGCTCCGCCGCGCCGACCGGCCGGCCGTAGGAGGCCAGCGCGCAGTCGACAAGGGGTGCGTCCCACGGCGCGTTCCGCCGACTAGCCGCAGGTTCGGCCGGATAGCCGCAAGTTCCGCGCCAGCTGGCCCCCTACGTTCGGCAGGTGACCGCGACGTCCGAAAGGTGACCGCGCGTTCGGCAGGTGGCCGGGACGTTCGGCGGGTGACCACACGTTTGGCGGGATCGCGGGACGACGGGTGTCGGGCACGCACGGTCCTGCGCTCGATCCGGGAGGCCGGCCGCCGGGGCGCGAACCGGCACGGCGGCGAACGCGGCCGACCACGCCGACGACCAAACCGGCAGCGCCGACAACGCCGGCCAGGCCCACCAAGCCGACCACGCCGGAACGTGCCGACCAGGCCAACCATGCCGAAACGCGAGGCCAAGGGCGACGAAACCGCCCAAAACGCCGCGCATTCACCCGACCGAGCCCAATTCCGTCACCACCCCGAACCTCAAACCTTGGTCAACAACCATTGTGAGAGCGCTTCCCTCTCCCTAGGTTGGTTTCAGGCCACAAGCCGCTCGGTGGTGAGCTCACCGCGAGGACACAAAACCCCTCACCGTGTTCTGCGAGGTAAGCGTGATCGCGAATCCCACACCCATCGGGTAGACCCCCGACGGACGCCTGGGACGCCCAGTCCCAGGCGATCCGAAGCCGAACGCAGTGCGAACGGACGGTTGACCGGACCGATCATCCGACCGCTGAACGCCGACCCGCCACCGCCCGGAAGCGACCGAACACACACCGTCGCCACGACACGCCAACCCTCCCACATGCCGGGAAAACCGAGACAGGAGCGCTGATCACCCCTAGGGTCTACCGGCGTCAGCGACCCTGACCCCCGCGCGACCAAGATCAATACCGACGGCTTGAGGAGCTGGTGTGTCGACCCTCCGGGTGCGCCCCTACACCAGAACCGGCGGGCGGACGCGGTCCGCGACCACGCTGGCCATCGAGACCATCGTGACGACGAACGAAAAGGCGCGCCGAGACGCCCTCACGTCGACCGCGGAACACCGCATCATCAGCGACCTGTGCCGCAATCCGCATTCCGTCGCGGAAGTCGCGGCGACATTGCGGTTGCCGCTCGGAGTCGTGCGCGTGCTGCTGGCGGACATGTCCGATCTCAGCCTGATCACCGTGCACCAGGACAACACGATCGACGACAAGGGCCGGCCGTCACTGGAGTTGATGGAACGCGTCCTCATGGGCCTGCGCAGAATCTGAACGTTCCCGCAACGCGTGCACCACGGCGGCCATGTCGTGCTTGCCGTGCCCCAGCTCCACCGTGCGCGCGAACAGCGCCAGGCACGCGTCCAGCAACGGCGAGGCGATCCCGGCGGCACGGGCGGCGTCGGTGATCAGCCGGGTGTTGGTGAACACGTCGCGCGCGGCGGCTTGGGCCTCGAAGTCGTCCTCCAGCAGCTTCACGGCCTTCACCCGCGACACCTTGCTGGCCATCGGCCCCTTGTCGAGCACCTCCACCAGCGTGCCGAGGTCCAGGTCGTGCCGCTCGGCGAAGTGGAACGCCTCCACCAGCCCCGTCGTCATGGTGATCAGGAACGTGTTCACCGCCAGCTTCATCAGCAGCGCGTTCGGCGCCGCGCCGCAGTCCACGACCTCCGCGCACATCGGCGTGATCACCTCGCGGACCCGCGCGACGGCCTCGGGGTCGCCGGCCAGCATCGCGACCAGCTCCCCCGCTTCGGCCGGCTGGCGTGAACCCGAGACCGGCCCCTCGACGTAGTCGCCGCCGGCGGCACGGACGTCGGCCGCGAGCGCGCGCGAGAAGTCCGGGGAAGTCGTGCCCATGTGCACCACGGTGCGGCCCGCGACGAGCCGGGCGAACCCGTCGGTCCCCCGTTCGAGGACCGCGTCGATGGCCTCCTCGTGGGCGAGCATGAGGATCACGACGTCGGCCGCCGCGAACACCTCCGCCGGGGTCGACGCCACCCGCGCGCCCGCGGCGCGTAGCGGTTCGGCCCGGTGCGGCGAGCGGTTCCAGACCACGAGCGGCCGGCCGGACCGGGCCAGGTTGAGCGCCATCGGCTGACCCATGATGCCGAGACCGACGAATCCGACCTCCACCACTACCTCCTCGCGCGACGGCGCCGTGCCGCCTCCCGCGGGGATTCAACGCCGTCGCGGCGGGCCCGGTCTTGAACGGTGGTGCGCCTGGGCGTTCAACTCGGGTGTTCCCGACGTAGGACACTCGCGACCCGAACGTAGGACTCGCGCGGGGTCGGGGTCAGGAGGTGGGGAGGCGGACCAGGGGGGTGCCTCGTTCGGCGTCCCGCACGACGAACTCCGCGATGTCGTGCCAGCGCAGGCCCACCGAGGCCGACAGCGACACGGGATCCTTGCCGGGGCCGGTCGCGGTCACGAGCCACGAGCCGACGACCATCGACTCGCCCGCGCGGGACTTGACGACCAGTTCGCACCGGGTCGGCCCCTGGGCTCCCTTGACCTCGAAGCTCAGGGACGTGCCCCACGGCTCGGGGGTCGCCGCGAGCCGGGCGGACACGCCGGTGGTCGCGTCGGTGCGGCTGACGACGCCGGAGCCGTCGGGCGAGCCCTTCGCCACGTTGGACCGCTCCGGCACGGCGGGGGTGGACGGGGGGCCGGCGACCGGGTCGGACGGTGCGGCGACGGTCACCGACACGACCGCGGTCAGCACGACGAGCAACACCGCGGCGGCGGCGGCCAGCAGCGCGATGTCACGGCGCTTGCGCGCCCTGGAGGCGGAGACCGAGTCGAGCATCGCGCGCACCGAACGGCCGTCGGGCCGCTCCCCCGCGTTGGCGCGCAGCATGCCGTTGGCGTCGGCCTCGTCGAGCAGGTCGGGCAGTTGGGCGAAGTCGCGCAGGTCGAGCGCACATCGACGGCACTGGGCGAGGTGGTTCTCGAACGCGTCGACCTCGTCCTCGTCGAGGACACCGAGGACGTACGCCGCCACGTCGATGTGGTTCGGCTGCGAAGTCACCTGTTCAGCCCCGATCCTGCAACGCGCGTCGCAGGGCGCGCAGCGCGTAGTACACCCTGGACTTCACCGTGCCGGGCGGTACCCCGAGCACCGCGGCGGCTTCCCCGACGGTCCGATCCCTCAAGTACGTCTCGAGAATAGCCTCCCGGTGTTCTTCCGTCAGTCCGTTCATCGCTTCGGCTACGACTATCGCCGCCAGCGTGCGGTCGGCTTCGTCGCGCGCCGGGGCTTCGTCGGACGGCGTCAACTCCGACTCCTGCGGTCGGACGCTCCTCTTGCGACGGTCGTCGATGACGAGCCGCCGGGCCACGGTGAACAGCCAGGAGCGCAGCAGGACGGGGTCCCGCTCCAGCTTCTCGGCGTTGCGCCACGCCCGTACGAGCGTCTCCTGGACGATGTCCTCTGCCCACTGCCGGTCGCTGCCGGTCAACCTCATGGCATGACCGAGCAGTGCGCTGCCGAACTCCTGGTAGAGCCTGCGGATCAGCTCGTCTTCCAGGCTCACGTCCGGCCGGCCGTGCTCTCTCTGGGGGGAAGTGCTGCGTCTGTGCCGCGCCACGCCGAGCATCCAAGCGCGCCGGGGGTGGCCGCGTCGAGGGTTTCACCGCAAAAAAAGTCGTCGATTTGTTCGTGAACCGTCACCGCTTCGTGTCCGTATCCCCCGGTATCCGCTTCAAAGGCACGGACCCGACTGCCGGTCCGCTAGCCCTTTCGGCGGACCCGCCGGCCGGAGAAAGGACCAACGATGCGAAGTCGACGTTCCCGGAGGGCGTTGCTGCCCGTTCTGGCGGCAGCGGCGTCGGTGCTGGTCAGCGCCTGTGGCGTGACCGGGGTGACGCCCGTTGCGAGCCAGGACGGGGCGGAGGGCGCCGGTTCCGGTCCGACGACTCTCCAACAACAGCCGGAATTCGGCAAGGAGCCGCACCAGATGCTGTCGGCGACCGAGTCGAAGCAGGTCGGCTGGTTCGTGGCGGACGCGGCGGGCTTCGCGCTGTACCGCTACGACAAGGACACCGCGAAACCGCCGAAGTCCAATTGCGAGGCGGAGTGCGCGAAGAGTTGGCCGCCGGTGCTGGTCGGCGACCACACGATGACGTCGGGCGTGGACCCGACGCTCGTGGGGTCGGTGGCGCGCGCGGACGGCGCGAAGCAGGTCACGCTGGCCGGGTGGCCGCTGTACCGGTACGCGGGCGACAAGAAGGCGGGCGACCTGGCCGGTCAGGGCAAGGGCGGCGCGTGGTTCGCGGTGACGCCCGAGGGGAAGAAGGCGCAGGCCGAGGACGGCGCGAAGCCCGGCGCCCCGGCCGGCGGCGACGGTTACTAGGACGAGAAAGCCATGTCAGCCAAGCGTTTCGCGGCGGTCGTGCTGGCGCTGCACCTGCTGGTGCTGCCCGCGTTCCCCGGTGTCGCGCGCGCCGACGACCCGCCCGGCGCGGGACCGGTGGAGCAGACGCCGCTGGGCCCGATCACCGCGCTGGACAAGGAACTTTTGGTGAAGGTGCGCCTGGCCGGCCTGTGGGAGATGCCCATGGGCGAGGAGGCCCAGACGCGGGCGGCGAGCACGCGGGTCAAGGAGGTCGGCGCGCAGCTCGCGAGCGACCACGCGTTCCTCGACGAGCGGGTGGTGCGGTTGGCGTCGCAGATGAACGTGCCGCTGCCGGACGAGGCGAACGCCGACCAGCAGTCGTGGATGGCGGAGATGCGGTCGCGCACCGGCGCGGCGTTCGACGACTCGTTCGCCAACCGGTTGCGGGCCGCGCACGGTTCGATCTTCCCGGCCATCGCGACGGTGCGGGCGAACACCCGCAACGAGGCGATCCGGCAGTTCGCCCAGGTGTGCAACCAGATCGTGCTCAAGCACATGACGTTGTTGGAGAGCACGAACCTGGTCACCGCCATGGGGTTGGCCAAACCGGTGGCCGCGGGCGGGGGGCCCGCCGCGGCCCGGGGCGCGGGCCCCGGGGGCGCCGGGGCCCCCCGGCCCACCGGGGGGCCGCGTCCACTAGGCGGGGGGCCCAACTGGCACG
>NZ_JBHYXZ010000183.1:10970-14186 GCF_042752395.1 Actinosynnema sp. NPDC059335
AATAACACACAAAAAATCGCTGCGCCCGCGAATTTGTGTAAAACCCCCCCCCGCCCCTGGGGGTGCCCACACCGGGGGGCGGGGGGGGGGCCCCCCCCGGCGGCCGTGGGCGCGGACCCGGTGCGCGCGACGGCCCCGCTGCCCTCCGGTGGTCCGAGTCCTCTCGTCGTGCTCCTCATGTGCCTGGTGGGCGCGGTGGTGACGATCGGGATCCTGCGCCTGCTGCGGCCACGCGGCAACGTCCGGTGAAAGGAGGTGGTGCCCTACCACGACATCCGCAGCACGTACCCCACCGTGGAGATCCTCCACGCCCTCGAACCCGTCCGGCAGGACGTGACCACTCCTGCGCGGCCTGCCGGGCGGGTCCTCCCACCGCCTGCGAGTTCTCTCCCGCCACCTCGGAGGTAGACACCCGTGCTCACCCAGGTTCCGCTGCTGGTCGCCCAGGCGGCCGGCGGCGACCACGACGCCGGAGTGCGCCACGTCGCGCAGATCTCGGCGCGTCTGGCCTACGCGACCATGTGCGCCACCCTGTGCTGGGGCGTGCTGATCGCCACGGGCTGGGCCAACAGGATCACCGGACGGCAGGGGTTGCGCAACAGCCACATGGTGCTGGCGACCATGGCCCTGACGTTCGGCTCGCTGCACGCGTTCGCGTTCACCCTGTTGCAGCTCGGCGCGTTCTCGTACCTGAGGCTCCTGGTGCCGTTCTCCGACGGCGGCCTGTTCCGGCACGCGCTGGGCATCGTCGGCCTGGAGCTGATGCTCGCCATCGCGATCACCGCGGGGCTGCGCAAGAAGTTGTACTACCGCAAGTGGTTGCGGCTGCACCAGCTCGCCTACGTGGCGGTCGCCGCGACCGTGGCGCACTCGTGGTTCGGCGCGGTCGCGAACGGCAACCTGGCCGTGCTGTGGCTGGCCGGGCTCACGATCCTGATCCCCACGGTGACCGTCGCCGTGGCGCGGTTCCTGCCGCCGGACTGGTTGGTGAAGCTCGGCATGCTGGAGCCGGAGCCCGGGTTCGAGCCGGAGCCGGACGGCGCGGGCGGCAGCGCGTTGGACATCAGCGTGGACAACGAGCGGTGCCACCGCTACGGCATCTGCCAGGCCGAGGCCCCGGGGCTGTTCCAGCTCGTGGACGACGAGCGGCTGCGGTACGAGCGCAGGCCGCCGCCCGAGCTGTTCGCGAAGGCCAGGGCCGCCGCACGGGCGTGCCCGATGCGGGCGATCGAGCTGCGGGAGCGTGTGCGGTGAAGAACGAGGAGCGCGTCGTGATCGCGGGCGGCGGGCCGGCCGGGCTGCGCGCGGGCGAACGGTTGCGGGAACTGGGTTTCCGCGGCGAGATCGTGATCGTGAGCGCGGAGCGGCACCTGCCCTACCACCGGCCGGCGCTGTCGAAGGAGGCCGTCAACGGCGAGCTGATCCCGTCGGACCTGCGGCTGACGATCAGCCGCGAGCTGAACGCGGTGTGGCGGCTGGGCACCGCAGCCACGCACCTGGAGCCGGACCGGCACGTGGTGGGCCTGCCGGGCGGCGAGGAGCTGAGGTACGACGGGCTGATCATCGCGACCGGGGTGGAGCCGCGGCACCTCGCGGGAGCGCCGCGCCAGGACCCGCGCATCCACGTGCTGCGGACCGTGGACGACGCGATCGCGATCAAGCAGGCGATCAACTCGACGCAGGGGTTGGTCGTGGTCGTCGGCGGCGGGCTCATCGGGTGCGAGATGGCCGCGTCGGTGAAGACGATGGGCCGGGACGTGGCCATCGTGAGCCGGTCGTCCACGTTGCTGGGCAGCGCGGTGGGCCGGACCATCGCCGACACGGTCACCGAGGCGCACCGGTCGCGCGGTGTGCGGATGGCGATGGGCGTGAAGATCCGGCACTGGGTGCGGCAGGCGGGCGGGGTGGCCGTCCACCTCTCCGACGGGCAGGTGTTCTTCGCCGCGGTCGTGGTGATCGCGGTGGGCGCGTCGCCGTCGGTCGCCTGGCTGCGCGGGTCGGGTCTGGTGCTGGAGGACGGGGTGCTGTGCGACCCCACGTGCCACGTGGTCGGCGGGACCGACATCGTGGCCGCGGGCGACGTCGCGCGGTGGCCGAACCTCCGGTTCGGAGGGCAGCCGCGTCGGGTCGAGCACTGGCTCAACGCGGTGGAAATGGGGCGGGCGGCCGCGGAGAACCTGTTGGCGGGCAGGGAGGATTCGCGGCCGTTCACCCCGGTGCCCCGGTTCTGGACCGAGCAGTACGGGATGCGCATCCAGGGCTCGGGCCTGCCCGCGATGGGCACGGACACGACCACGCTGGCGGGGTCGCGCAAGGACCACCGGACCATCACCGGGTTCATCAGCGACGGCCGGCTGGTCGGGATGGTCGGGTTGGACGCGCCGACGGCGATGATCAAGCTGTCGACCGAGCTGTGGCGGCAGAACCGGGTGACGGCGACCGGCCCGCACCGCCGCCCGCCGCGTGCGGTCCCCGAACCTCCGGCGTCGCAACCGGACGGCTCGCGGTCGAACGACCCGCGGTCGGACAACCCGCGGCCATACAGCCAACGGTCACACGCGTCGCGGTCGAACGAACCCCGGTCGAACGAACCCCGGCCGGACGGGTCGCGGCCGGACGGATCGCGGTCGAACACACCACAGCCGGACGTGCCCGTCGCGGCGGGCATCGCGCCGGTGACACCGATCGGGGCCGCCCGGTTCGGGGCCTCGGCGCGATCCCGGCCGACGCGCTCGGAGCAGTCCCTGCGCTTCGAAGCCGTTCGCTCCGAGGCGATGCGGCTGGAATCGGCGCTGCTCCGGGAGGCGGCGCGGGTGGAGGCGGCCCGCGCGGAGTCGGTGCGGGCGGAGTCGGTGCGGGCGGAATCGGTGCGGGCGGAATCGGTGCGGGCGGAATCGGTGCGGGCGGAGTCCGTGCGGGCGGAATCGGTTCGGGCGGAGGGAGGAGCGGCCCGGACGCACTTCTCGGACCCGGTCGAACCGACCCGACTTCCGCGCCGACAACAGGATTCCCCGCCGTTGCCCATCCCGCCGTCGCACGCGCCGGTCGTGCGGTCGCGCGGGCACCTGCGCTCCCTGGCGCGCACCGGCCCGAAGGCCAGACCCCGCTGAGGAGTCCGGTGGCGACCGGGGGGGGGGCCCCGGGGGTCAATGGGGCCGGCCGCCGCGCCGCGCGCCGTGGGGTGTGAGGGGCAGCGAGCTCACGGGGGAGCGGGCG
>NZ_JBHYXZ010000183.1:14196-15493 GCF_042752395.1 Actinosynnema sp. NPDC059335
CCCCGGGCGGGGGGGGGGGGGCCCCCCCCGCGCAAAACGGAAAGAGCCGACCCCGGCCGGGGGGGGCCCCCCGCCCCCGCCCAGCTGACCCCCCGCCCCCCCCCCGACGCGCGCGTCCACTTGTGACTTCGCGGCACCGAAGGCACGTGGGACGGCGTCACGCGCTTGGTGCGGCAGGATTCCGGGCGTGGTGAGGCGGACGTCCGCATCGGTGCGGCGAGGCCGGGGCACCGGTCGTTCACAAGCTGTTCCTGATGTGTGAAATATTCAGACATCAGGGACAGATTGACGCAAGTTTACCGCTCCGACAGGCTCCAGAGCCGTCCCCCATCCGGTCTGGAGGTCCCTGTGCTCCGACTAACTTCGTATCTGGCCTCGTTGGCGCTCGTCGCCGTGGTGCTCGTCGTCGGCGGCGGCACGGCACAAGCCGACGGCTGCTACACGTGGAACCGCTCGCTCTCCCAGGGCGCGTCCGGCGAGGACGTGCGTCAGCTGCAGATCCGCCTGTCCGGCTACCCGGGCTACGGCGCGGTGCTCGCCCTCGACGGCTCGTTCGGCCCGGCCACCCGGTCGGCCCTCATCCGCTTCCAGCAGGCGTACGGCCTGGCCGCGGACGGCGTCGCGGGTTCCGCGACCTACTCGCGGATCTACGCGTTGCAGGACGACGACTGCACGCCGATCAACTTCTCCTACGCCGAGTTGAACAACTGCAACTCCACCTGGTCGGGCGGCGCGGTCTCCGCGGCGACGGCGAAGGCCAACGCGCTGGTGTCGATGTGGAAGCTGCAGGCGATGCGGCACGCGCTGGGCGACCAGCCGATCCGGGTCACCAGCGGGTTCCGCAGCGTCGCGTGCAACAACGCGGCGGGCGGCGCGTCCAACTCCCGGCACCTCTACGGCGACGCGGTGGACCTGGGTGTGAGCCCGCACTCCCTGTGCCGCCTGGCCCAGCAGGCCCGCAACCACGGGTTCAACGGCATCCTCGGCCCGGGCTACCCCGACCACAACGACCACACCCACGTCGACCACCGGGGCAGCCGCTTCTGGTCGGCCCCGTCCTGCGGTATCTGACCGATCCGACAGGGCACACCCCCGGCGCGCGCGGGTCCACCCCTCCGCCCGCGGGCGTCGGTCCCCGGGTCCCGCGGGCACAACCCCTTCACCCCGCGGGACCCGTGAGAACCGGGGGGGGGGGGGGGGGGGGGCCCCCCCCCCCCCCCCCCCCCCCCCCCCCGGCGCCCCCCCCCCCCCCCCCCCGCGGGGGGGGGGGGGCGCGCGGGGGGGGGGCGATAGACTC
>NZ_JBHYXZ010000184.1:0-15248 GCF_042752395.1 Actinosynnema sp. NPDC059335
GGCCCTCGACCGAGGCGGGCGCGGCGCGCCGCGGGATCGGCACCGCACCAGCACACCCGCACCACCGAGCGCGTAACCGCGTCGGCGGAGTCGACTGAAAGAGTCAGCGGCCAAGCCGACGACCAGACCGCAGAAGGAACGGAAATCGCACGATGGCGAACTACACCGCCGCTGACGTGAAGCGCCTCCGCGAGCTGACCGCCGCAGGCATGATGGACTGCAAGAAGGCGCTCGAGGAAGCCGACGGCGACTTCGACAAGGCGGTCGAGATCCTGCGCATCAAGGGCGCCAAGGACGTCGGCAAGCGCGCCGAGCGCACGACCTCCAACGGCCTGGTCGTGGCCGAGGACGGCGTGATGATCGAGCTGCGCTGCGAGACGGACTTCGTCGCCAAGAACGCCGACTTCCAGGAGCTGGCCGCCCGGATCGTCGCGGTCGCCAAGGCCACCCGTCCGGCGGACGTCGAGGCCCTCAAGGCCGCCGACCTCGACGGCAAGGCCGTCGACGCGGTCGTCCAGGAGTTCTCCGCCAAGATCGGCGAGAAGCTGGAGCTGGCGAAGGTCGCCGTCTTCGACGGCACCGTCACCACCTACCTGCACCGCCGCGCCGCCGACCTGCCGCCCGCCGTCGGCGTCGTGGTCGAGTACACCGGCGACAACGAGGACGCCGCGCGCGGCGCCGCGATGCAGATCGCCGCGATGCGCCCCCGCTACCTCACCCGCGACGAGGTGCCCGCCGACGTGGTCGCCAACGAGCGCCGCATCGCCGAGGAGACCGCTCGCGAGGAGGGCAAGCCGGAGGCGGCGCTGCCCAAGATCGTCGAGGGTCGCGTGAACGGCTTCTTCAAGGACGTCGTGCTCCTGGAGCAGGCTTCCGTGACGGAGTCCAAGAAGACCGTCAAGGCCGTGCTGGACGAGGCCGGGGTCACCGTGACCCGCTTCGCCCGGTTCGAGGTCGGCCAGGCTTGATCCGCGTGAGGGCGGGGTTGCGCGCAGACGTCGCGACCCCGCCCTTGCCGTGTCCAGAGGAGCACCTGTGAGCGCAGAGGTAGACCACGCGAAAGCGGATCACGTCGAGGACGAGCCCATCCACGGCTACCGCCGGGTGATGCTCAAGCTGGGCGGCGAGATGTTCGGCGGGGGCGGTGTCGGCGTCGACCCCGACGTCGTGCAGACCGTCTCGCGGCAGATCGCCGCGGTCGTCCGGACCGGGGTCCAGGTCGCGGTCGTGATCGGCGGCGGCAACTTCTTCCGCGGCGCGGAGTTGCAGCAGCGCGGCATGGACCGCAGCCGCGCGGACTACATGGGCATGCTCGGCACCGTGATGAACTGCCTCGCCCTGCAGGACTTCCTGGAGCGGGAGCACGGCATCGAGACGCGCGTGCAGACCGCCATCACGATGGGCCAGATCGCCGAGTCCTACATCCCCCGCCGGGCCATGCGGCACCTCGACAAGGGCCGCGTGGTGATCTTCGGCGGCGGCGCGGGCATGCCGTACTTCTCCACCGACACCACCGCCGCGCAGCGCGCGCTGGAGATCGGCTGCGAGGTCGTGCTGATGGCCAAGGCCGTGGACGGCGTCTACACCGCCGACCCCAAGATCGACCCGGACGCGCTGATGTTCGACAACATCACCCACCGGGAAGTGCTCGAACGCGGCCTGAACGTCGCCGACGCGACCGCGTTCAGCCTGTGCATGGACAACAACATGCCGATCATGGTGTTCAACCTGCTGACCGAGGGGAACATCGCGCGCGCCGTGCGTGGTGAGAAGATCGGCACGCTGGTGAGCACCCCCGGTGGTCGCCCGTCCTTCTAGACCTGCTGGGATTCGAGCCGAACTGCGCACACCAAGGGAGTCAGCCGTGATTGACGAGACCCTCCTCGACGCCGAGGAGAAGATGGAAAAAGCGGTGTCCGTGGCGAAGGAGGACCTGGCCGCGGTGCGCACCGGCCGGGCCAACCCCTCGATGTTCTCCCGCATCGTGGTCGAGTACTACGGCTCGCCCACCCCGCTGAACCAGCTCGCCAGCATCGCCATCCCCGAGGCGCGCATGGCGGTGATCAAGCCCTACGACGCGAGCCAGCTCAACGCGGTCGAGAAGGCCATCCGCGACTCCGACCTGGGCGTGAACCCCAGCAACGACGGCTCGATCATCCGCGTGGTGATCCCGCAGCTGTCCGAGGAGCGCCGCCGCGAGATGGTGAAGGTCGCCAAGGGCAAGGGCGAGGACGCCAAGGTGTCCATCCGCAACATCCGCCGCAAGGCCAAGGAGGAGCTGGACCGCCTGGTCAGGGACGGCGAGGTCGGCGAGGACGAGGGCACCCGGGCCGAGAAGGAGCTGGAGCAGGTCACGCACCGCTACGTGGCCCAGATCGACGAGCTGGTCAAGCACAAGGAAGCCGAGCTGCTCGAGGTCTAGGTGGTCACGTCGGGTCCGGCGGACCGGGTCACCACCGGTCGCGCGCGTCGCTTGGCCGGTGGGCGGCCGTGATAGGAGCACAACAGGTGTCAGGCAGCGGCGGTGACCAGGGCGCGCCGGGGAAGAGCGCGTCACGCGCCGGGCGCAACCTGCCCGCGGCCATCGCCGTGGGCGTCGGCTTGGGCGCGGTCATCCTCGTGTCCCTGTTCACGGTGCGCCAGCTGTTCGTCGCCGTGGTGGCCGTCGCGGTCGCGGTGTCGGTGTACGAGCTGGCGGGCGCGCTGAAGCGGGGCGCGGGCATCCGGTTGCCCCTGCTGCCCGTGCTGGTGGGCGCGCAGGCGGTGGTGTGGCTGGCCTGGCCGTACGAGCGGGCCGGCGTGCTGGGCGCGTTCGTGGTGACGATGCTGGTCTGCCTGATCTGGCGGCTCAAGGACGGCGCCGACGGCTACCTGCGGGACGTCACCGCGGCCGTCTTCACGGTCGCGTACGTGGCCGTGTTCGGGTCGTTCGCGGTCATGCTGGTCGTGCCGGACGACGGAGTGTTCCGCGTGCTCGCGTTCCTGATCGGGGTCGTCCTGTCCGACACTGGCGGCTACGTGGCCGGTGTGCTGTTCGGCAGGCACCCGATGGCCCCCACCATCAGCCCCAAGAAGTCCTGGGAGGGCTTCGCGGGCTCGATGGTGGCGGGTGTGGTCGGCGGCGCGCTCACCGTCGACCTGATGCTGGACGGGCAGTGGTGGCAGGGCGCGCTGTTCGGCGCGGCGCTGGTGGTCACCGCCACGGCGGGCGACCTGGTCGAGTCGCTGATCAAGCGCGACCTCGGGATCAAGGACATGGGCACGCTGCTGCCCGGGCACGGCGGCCTGATGGACCGGATGGACTCGCTGCTGCCGTCGGCCGTGGTGGCGTGGCTGCTGCTGCACACCTTCGTGCCCGGTTAGCGCTCAGTCGTCGTAGGGGTCCTCGACCCGGGTCTCGGTCTGCTCCTCCTCCGGGAGGGGCGTGGTGCGGGACGGGTCGATGACCGAGAACACCGCGCCCGTGTGGTCGGCGACCACGGTGATCCGGCCGAACGGCGTGTCGTACGGCTCGACCGTGACGAGCCCGCCCAGCTCCAGCACCCTCGTGGCGACGGAGTCGGCGCCGATCTCGGGCGCGGCGGTGAAGTACACCATCCAGTGCGGCGGGGTGTCGGGCGAGAACGCCCGGCCCATCCGCTGCCGGCCCAGCACGGTGTGGCCCTGGACGGCCCAGAGCGTGTAGTCGACCGCCTGCCCGTCGCCGATCTGGGTGATCTCGAACCCGCACAGCTCGCCGAAGAAGGCGTCCGCCGCGTGCCCGTCCCGGGTGTTCAGCTCCGCCCACGCGTACGCGCCGTGCCCGTCGGCGCCGAACAGCCAGTCCTGCGGCACGTGCCGGAAGCCGACCACCGCGCCGGTGGGGTCGGCGAGCACGGTGACCGAGTCGGAGGGCTCGGCGAGGACCGTGCCGCCCAGCACGTGCGCCTTCTCGGCGGTGGCACGGGCGTGCGGCGTGTTCAGGTACAGCGTCCACGCGCTCGGCTGGTCGGCCGCGACCAGCTCGGCCACGGGCACGCCGTCCACCGTCGCGACCGCGCCGCCGGCCGAGTCGGCGAAGTGCCAGCCGAACAGACCGGTGTAGAAGTCGCGGGTCGCGTCGAGGTCGGTGGTGGCGAGGTCCACCCAGCACGGCGCGCCGTGGTGGAGTTCGGCCAGGGCGGGGGAGTTGGGGACGATCGACACGCAAACCTCCTGCTGGCCGACGGTGTGATCACGCTACGGCTCTAGAGTCGTCCCGTGAAGGGATTCGTACGCGCCGCCTTGGCCGCGGTCCGGCCCGCCGACGTGCTGCCGAGCCCGAACATCTGGCACTGGCCCGAGGTCTACGAGGTCGAGAACCGCGCCCAGGACGTCGAGGGGGCCATCTGGGCCGCGCTGCGCGAGGAGTGCGACTGGGCCGGGCGCGACGTGGTCGACGTGGGCTGCGGCGACGGCTTCCACCTGCCGGTCTTCGCGCGGGAGGCCCGGTCGGTGACCGGGGTCGAGCCGCACCCGCCGCTGGTGCGGCGGGCTCGGGCGCGGGTGGCGGACGTGCCGAACGCGGACGTGCTGGCCGGGCCCGCGCAACGCCTGCCGCTGCGCGACGCGACCGCCGACCTGGTGCACGCCCGCACCGCGTACTTCTTCGGACCGGGCTGCGAGCCGGGGCTCCGGGAGGCCGACCGGGTGCTGCGGCCCGGCGGCGCGCTGGCGGTGGTGGACCTCGACGGGCTCGCCGCGCCGTACGGCCCGTGGCTGTGCGCCGACGAGCCGCGCTACAACCCGGTGGAGGTGGAGCGGTTCTTCGCCGACCAGGGGTTCTCGCTGCGCCGCGTGCGGGCGCTGTGGCGGTTCGAGCGGCGGGCCGACCTGGAGGCCGTGCTGCGGATCGAGTTCTCCGCCGCGGTCGCGGAGCGGGCCATCGCGGCCACGCCCGGCCTGTCGTTCGAGGTCGGCTACCGGCTGCACGTGCGGCGCAAGCCGGCCGGGCTGGTGGTGCCCTGAGAGCGCTCACCTAGTATTCGGGACGTGGAGAACAGGGACGCGCGCAGGTTGGGTCGGCAGGTCGGCGTCGTGGGTCTGGGCTGCTGGCAGCTCGGCGCGGACTGGGGCCAGGTCGAGGAGTCCGACGCGCTGGCCGTGCTGCACGCCGCCGCGGACACCGGCGTGAACTTCTTCGACACCGCCGACGTCTACGGCGACGGCCGCAGCGAGACGCTGGTCGGCAAGTTCCTCCGCGAGCGCGGCGACGCCGGCATCACGGTGGCGACCAAGATGGGTCGCCGCGTCGAGCAGGCGCCGGAGAACTACACCCGCGAGAACTTCCTGGCCTGGAACGACCGGTCGCGCGCCAACCTGGGCGTGGACACGCTCGACCTGGTCCAGCTCCACTGCCCGCCGACGCCGGTCTACTCGACCGACGAGGTGTTCGACGCGCTCGACGAGATGGTCGAGGCCAAGCGGATCGCCGCGTACGGCGTGAGCGTGGAGACCGTCGAGGAGGCGCTGACCGCGATCGCCCGGCCGAACGTCGCGAGCGTGCAGATCATCCTGAACGCGTTGCGGCTCAAGCCGCTGGAGCGGGTGCTGCCCGCGGCGGCGGAAGCGGGCGTGGCGATCATCGCCCGCGTTCCGCTCGCCTCGGGCCTGCTGTCCGGCAAGTACAGCGCGTCGACCACGTTCGGCGCCGACGACCACCGCAACTACAACCGCAACGGCGACGCGTTCGACGTCGGCGAGACGTTCTCCGGCGTGCCGTTCGAGGTCGGCCTGGAGGCGGTGGACCGGCTGCGGCCGCTCGTGCCGGCCGGGGCGACCATGGCGCAGTTCGCGCTGCGGTGGATCGTGGACCAGCCCGGCGTCACCGTGGTCATCCCCGGTGCCCGCAACGCCGGGCAGGCCCGTGCCAACTCGGCCGCCGCGGACCTCGCGCCGCTCTCGGAGCAGGCCCGCGACGAGGTGCGCGCGGTGTACGACGAGCTGATCCGGCCGCTGGTCCACGACCGCTGGTAGGTCACTCCTCCGGCTCGTCCTCCTCGACGTCCAGCTCGCCGAGGATCGCGTACAGCTTGCGGCGGGCCTCGCCGAGCACCTCGACGGCGCGGGCCTGCTGCTCGTGCGTGCCCGCGTGCGCCATCTGCTGCATGGCGGCGACGAGGTGGCGCGCCGCCGTGCGCAGCTTCGCCACGTTCGTGTCGAGGTCGTCGTTGACCTGCTGCCAGGGCGGCGCGCCCTCCAGCTTCGCGGCCTCCGCCCGACCGGTTTCGGTCAGCGTGAACAGCTTCTTGCCGCCCGCCTCCTCGGTGGAGGCGACCAGGCCCTCGTCGGCCAGCAGTTGCAGGGTCGGGTAGACCGAGCCGGGGCTGGGCCGCCAGAGGCCGTCGGTGCGGCGGCTGATCTCCTGGATCATCTCGTAGCCGTGCATGGGGTTCTCCGCGAGCAGCGCGAGGACCGCCGCGCGGACGTTGCCCCTGCGCTGCCGCCCGCCCCGACCCCGACCCCGGCCGCGCCCGGGACCGCCGTGACCGGGGAAGCCGGGCGGTTCGGGCGGGATCGGGGGGCCGCCGCCGAACGGGCCGCCGGGGCCGAAGCCGCCGCCGAACCCGTGTCGCGGGTCGCCGAAGCCGTGCTCGCGGTGGTGCCGGCGTCCGTGGTGCCGGTGTTCGTGGGATCGCATCGTCGTGCTCCTTCTGTCGATCGGTTCCGACATGTCTACGATATATCGGAACGTATCGCGATGCAACGATGACAGTCGGATGCGACCGGTGTGGTCCTGGGCACTCCCCGCACGTGGGACACTGGAGGGCGCTATGACTGCCCTCCCCCTCGTCTTCGACGCGCCCAAGCGCGGGCTGCCGCCGCGCCACCTCGCCGACCTCTCCGCCGACCAGCGCCGGGAGGCCGTCGCCGCGCTCGGTGAGAAGCCGTTCCGCGCCGCGCAGCTGTCGAACCACTACTTCGGCCGGCTGACCGTCGACCCCGACGCGATGACCGACATCCCCGCCGCCGCCCGCGAGCGGCTGGTGCACGACCTCATGCCGCCGTTGTGGACGGAGCTGCGCAGCGTCGAGGCCGACGGCGGCACGACGCGCAAGACGTTGCTGCGCGCCCACGACGGCACGCTGGTCGAGAGCGTGCTGATGCGCTACCCGGATCGGGCCACGCTGTGCATCTCGTCGCAGGCGGGGTGCGGCATGGCGTGCCCGTTCTGCGCCACGGGCCAGGGCGGCCTGACGCGCAACCTGTCCACCGCGGAGATCGTGGACCAGGTGCGCCGGGGCGCGGCGGCCATGCGCGACGGCGAGCTGCCCGGCGGCCCCGGCCGGCTGTCGAACATCGTGTTCATGGGCATGGGCGAGCCGCTGGCCAACTACAAGCGCGTGGTGGAGGCGGTGCACCGGATCTGCGACCCCGCGCCGGACGGGCTCGGCATCTCCCAGCGCTCGGTGACCGTGTCCACGGTCGGGCTGGTGCCCGCGATCCGGAAGCTGACCGAGGAGAACCTCCAGGTCAGGCTCGCGGTGTCGCTGCACACGCCGGACGACGAGCTGCGCGACACGCTCGTGCCGGTGAACACGCGGTGGAAGGTCGCCGAGGTGCTGGAGGCGGCTCGCGGCTACGCGGACCGGACCGGCCGCCGGGTGTCGATCGAGTACGCGCTGATCAGGGACATCAACGACCAGCCGTGGCGGGCGGACCTGCTGGGCAAGCTGCTGCGCCGCCACCTCGGCCAACTGGTGCACGTGAACGTGATCCCGCTGAACCCGACGCCGGGCTCGAAGTGGGACGCGTCGCCGAAGCCGGTGGAGCGGGAGTTCGTGCGGCGGGTCAACGAGCAGGGCGTCGCGTGCACGGTGCGCGACACGCGTGGTCAGGAGATCGCCGCGGCCTGCGGCCAGCTCGCCGCCGAGGGCTGAGCCGGACCGACGGCGACCCGGCCCCCTCGGGGGCCGGCGCCGTCCCGGTGGGTCAGGGGACCTCGTTCAGCTTGCCCGTCGCCACGTCGAACACGAAGCCCCGGATCGAGTCCCGCACCGGCACGAACGGGCTGTTGCGGATGCGGGCGACGGATTGGCGGACGTCCTCCTCCAGGTCGGTGAAGGATTCGGCCGCCCACGCCGGCTTGACGCCGGTCTCGTCCTGGATCGCGCGCTTGAACTCGTCGTCGGTGAAGGTGAGCATCCCGCAGTCGGTGTGGTGGATGAGGATCACCTCGCGCGTGCCGAGCAGGCGCTGGCTGATCGCCAGCGAGCGGATCTCGTCCTCCGTCACCACGCCGCCCGCGTTGCGGATGACGTGGGCTTCGCCCTCCTGGAGGCCGAGCACGCGGTAGACGTCGAGCCGGGCGTCCATGCACGCGACCACGGCGACGCCCTTCGAGGGCGGCAGGGGCAGCGGGCCGGTGAACCGGGCGGCGTAGGCGGCGTTGTTCGCGATGAGGTCGTCCGTGACGGACATGGTGGGCCTCTTTCACTGGGAGTGGTCGTGCCGTCGCGCCGCGCGACACTGAGCCAACTGCCGCACGCGCCCGCGTGCACCGTTGTCCACGGCGTGGAACCACTCGGCCGCCCGCCACCCAGCAGGTGGACGAGCCACGCGAACGGCCCCGGCACGGTGTGCGCGGGGCCGTCCGGGGGTGTTCGAGGCGTCAGCGGCGCCAGGAGGTGCGGCTGCGGACCTGGTCCCAGATCAGCAGGGCGGCCATGCCGACGCCCACGGCGATCACCCAGATGTTCTCGGTACGGCCGTGGTGGTTGCCGATCAGCAGGGCGAACACCGCCAGGGTCGACAGCCAGCCCGCGATCTTGATGCCCTTCGGGAACGTGCCGTGCCAACCCCACTCGACCGACGGCTCGTCGTGGGGGTCGACCGCCGGACGCTTGTCCAGTTCCGAGGACGAAGACACAGCCGCACGACCTTCCTGCCCGATCACGTACAACCCCACCAGGGTCACTTCCGTGGTCATCGTCGCACACACGCGCGCGACCCGGCACGTGAGGTGCGCGGCACCCGCCGCGGCGTCTACCCTCACCCCGCGCACGTGCGCGCACCCCACCCCGCCAGGCCCCAGGGCTCCGCGCGTGCCCAGGAAGGCGACGAGGTTGACCGAACAGCCGGTAGCGAACTTCCACCCCGCCGAGGGCCGGATGCCGGACACCTTCGCACCCGTCGAGGTCGGCCTCCACGACGTCACCAAGCGGTTCTCCGACCAGACCGCGGTGGACGGCGTCACGTTGCGGATCCACGAAGGCGAGTTCTTCTCCGTCCTCGGGCCGTCGGGCTGCGGCAAGACGACGTTGCTGCGCATGATCGCCGGGTTCGAGCACCCGACCGCGGGCCGCATCGAACTCGACGGCGTGGACGTGGTCGGCGTGCCGCCCTACCGGCGTGACGTGAACACCGTCTTCCAGTCCTACGCCCTGTTCCCGCACATGTCGGTCTGGGACAACGTCGCCTACGGCGTCAAGCGCAAGGGCGTGCGGGGCGAGCGGCTCAGGCAGGTGGTCGGCGAGCACCTGGAGCTGGTCCGGCTGGAGCGGTACGCGCGGCGGCGGCCCGCGCAGCTCTCCGGCGGCCAGCAGCAGCGCGTGGCGATCGCCCGCGCGCTCGCCGCCGGTCCCCGCCTCCTGCTGCTGGACGAGCCGCTGGGCGCGTTGGACGCGGTCCTGCGCAAGGAGCTGCAGATCGAGCTGATGCGCATCCAGCGCGAGGTGGGCACCACCTTCCTGTACGTGACGCACGACCAAGAGGAGGCGCTGGTCCTGTCGCACCGCGTCGCCGTGATGAACGCGGGCAGGCTGGAGCAGGTCGGCTACCCCGAGGACGTCTACGAGCGCCCGGCCACCCGGTTCGTGGCCGGGTTCATCGGCACCTCCAACATCCTGGACGCGCGGGTGTCCGGCGTGGACGGCCGCTGGACCGTGCTGGACGCGCCGGGCGTCACCGGCCTGAGAGCGCCGCTGAACGGCCGCGCCCTGCGCCACGGGCAGCGCGTCGCGGCGACCGTGCGCCCGGAGAAGGTGCACCTGCACGACCTGGCCGACGAGCCGCCGGCGGGCTGGTGCGTGCTCACCGGCACCGTCCGCGACGTCGTCTACACGGGCGTGTCCACGCAGTACGTGGTGGACGTGCCGGGCGGCGCGGAACTGGTCGCGTTCGTCCAGAACACCCACCGCGTCGCCGACGCGGGCTCGCCGGGCCAGCCCGTGCGGATGGCCTGGGACCCCGACTTCACCGTGCTGCTGGAGAACGCCGATGAGTGACGACAACCTGCGGATCGCCCGACTCTGGGACCCCCGCGTGAGCCGCCGGACCATGCTGCGCTCGGCGACGTTCTTCGCGCTGGCCGCGACCGGCGCGTGCGGGGTCGGCAGCGCGCCGCCGACCGGCACGTCCGGCGCGCCCACGACGAAGGCGAAGGCGACCAACGCGGTGGCCGAGCCGAAGCTGAACTTCTACAACTGGACCGACTACATCGCGCCCGACACGCTGACCGGCTTCCGGGACGCCTCGGGCATCGAGGTCACCTACGACAACTTCAGCTCCAACGACGAGATGGAGGCCAAGATCGCCTCCGGCGCGGCGGGGTACGACCTGGTCGTGCCCAGCGACAACTTCCTGCGCCGGTTCCTGCGGTCGGGCCTGCTCACGCCGCTGGACCACGACCTGCTGCCGAACCTGAAGAACGTGGCCAAGCGGTTCACCGAGGCCGACTACGACCCCGGCAACGCCTACTCCGTGCCGTGGGCCTGGGGCACGACCGGCCTGGCCTACTCGAAGTCGCAGCTCGGCGAGGTCACCGGCTTCTCCGCGTTCGACCTGGCCGCCGCGCAGGGCCGCAGCACGATCCTGGACGAGGCGCGCGACGCCCTGGCGCTCGGCCTGCTCAAGGCTGGCCACGACCCGAACACGACCGACGCGGCCCACCTCGCCGACGCGGTGACCGTGCTGCTGGAGCTGAAGAAGAAGCTCGGCCAGATCACCTCCGACGTGATCGAGCCGCTCAGCTCCGGCCAGGTGCCGCTGGCGCAGGCGTACTCCGGCGACGCGTTCCAGGCCCGGGACGCGAACGAGGACCTGGCCTACGCCATCCCCGCCGAGGGCGGCCTGTCCTACGTGGACCTGCTCTGCGTGCCGAAGGACGCCCCGCACGCGGAGAACGCGCACCGGTTCATCGACTACGTGCTGGAGCCGTCGGTCGGCGCGGCGCTGGCCAACGCCATCCGGTACGGCAGCCCGAACGAGGCCGCCAAGCCCCTGATCGACCCGGAGCTGCTGAACGACCCGCTGGTGTACCCGTCGGACGAGCAGTTGGCGAAGCTGCCGTTCACCAAGGACCTCGGCGCGGACGTGGAGGCCCGCTACGCGGACGCGTGGACCAGGGTCAAGACCGGCTGATGGCCCGACCGCGGTGGCTGGTCGCCACCGGTCTGCTCGCGCCGACCGGGGTGTGGCTCGGCCTGTTCCTGATCGCGCCGCTGGCGCTGGTGGTGCAGTTCAGCTTCGCCACCCGCGACACCGGGGTGGCCCGCGCGGTGCTGCCGTGGACGCTGCGGGCGTACGCGACGGCGCTGGACCCGGCGTTCCTGCCGATCTTCGGCCGGACCGTCGCGTACGCGGCGGCGACCACGGCGTTGTGCCTGCTCCTGGGCTTCCCGCTGGCGTGGTTCATCGCCCGAAGCAGCGGGCGGTACCGGACGGCGCTGCTGGTGGCGGTGCTGGTGCCGTTCTGGTCGAGCTACCTCGCCCGGATCTACGCGTGGAAGGCCCTGCTGGACGGCGAAGGGCTCGTCAACCGGCTGCTCGCCACCGTGGGCCTGGACCGCGACGGGGGTTTCCTGCTGACGCACGGCGCGGTGGTCGTGGGGCTGACCTACGGGTTCCTGCCGTTCATGGTGCTGCCCCTGTACGTCGCGTGCGAGCGGTTCGACCACCGGCTGGTGGAGGCGTCCCACGACCTGGGCCACGGGCGGGCGTCCACGTTCGCCCGGGTGGTCCTGCCGGGCGTGCTCCCGGGGGTGCTCGCCGGGTCCCTGCTGGTGTTCGTGCCGGCGGCGGGCGACTTCGTGACGCCCCGGCTGCTGGGCGGGGTGGACCAGTCGACGTTCGGCAGCGTGATCGACGACCAGTTCCGCGGCGGCAACAACTGGCCGCTGGGGTCGGCGATGGCGGTGCTGCTGCTGATGCTGGTGGTCCTCGTGCTGGTGGCGCGCGGCCGACGCGGCGAGGACGTGCTGTGAACCGGCGGCCGTGGGTGCTGGGCGCGGTCTCCGCGCTGGTGTTCCTGTTCCTCTACACCCCGATCGCGTGGCTGGCGCTGGTGTCGTTCAACGACTCCCGGTCGCTGAGCCGCGTCACCGGGTTGTCGACGCGCTGGTACGTCGCGCTGGCCGAGGACGCGCGGGTGCTCGACGCCCTCGGGTTGAGCCTGCGCCTGGCGGCCACGAGCGCGGTCGTCTCGACCGCCATCGGCACGCTCGCGGCGTTCGGGCTGCGCCGCGCGTTCCCCGGCCGGGGCGCGTGGACGGTCCTGCTGAGCCTGCCGCTGGTGGTGCCCGAGGTGGTGCTGGGCGTCGCGCTGCTCGGGTTCTGCGTGAAGCTCGCGGGCATCCCGCTGGGGTTCGGTGCGCTGCTGGCCGCGCACGTCGCGTTCTCGTTGAGCTTCGTGGTGGTCGTGGTGCGGGCGCGGGTCGCGGGCATGGACCACCGCCTGGAGGAGGCCGCCGCCGACCTCGGCGCGAGCCCGCTGGTGGCGTTCCGCACGATCACGCTGCCCCTGGTGGCGCCCGCGGTCGCGGCCGGCGCGGCGTTCGCGTTCCTGCTGTCGTTCGACGACGTGGTGACGTCGAGCTACCTGACCGGGGTGGGCTCCACCACGCTGCCGGTGTTCGTGTACGCCCAGGCGGGGCGGCGTGGCGTGTCGCCGGAGATCGTGGCGCTGTCCACGGCGATGGTGGCGGTGAGCGCGGTGCTGCTGGTCGCGGGCGTGCTCGTGGTCGCCTGGCGGGCCCGTCGCGCGGCGTCGGCGTCAACTTTCGTCGGCGGCGGTCGAGACCAATGAACGCCCCGGTCGCCCGGGTTGTTCTTTACCGTGGTCGGCTGTGACGTCTGTCGTGCAGCGGCTCCGGCCCGCCCTGCCGGACCTGCGGGAGGCGCCCGCCGCGTTCCTGCGCACCCACGCCGAGCGCCTCGGCCGGGTCACGCCGTGGCGGGTGGGCCGCGAGGTGCTGGCCGTCGTCGTGCTCCTCGGGCTGGACGTGTTCCCGGGCTGGGTCACGGGCGACTGGCGGCCGTCCGGGTGGGTGCTGCTCGCGCTGGGCACCGGGTACGTGGCGCTCTACCTGTCCCGGCTGCTGTTCCCCGCGCTCGCCCTGCTGATCGGCACGTGGGTGGTCTTCAGCTCCGAGCACGGCGGCATCGCGATGGCGGTCATGCTGTCCTACGCGGCCGGCTACCGGATCGCGGCGTGGCAGCGCTCGCTGCTGACCGCCGTCCTCGCGCTCGCCGTGCACATGTTCGCCTGGGGCCTGTCCACGCCCGGCCTGTCCGGGCCGTTCGGCTCGTGGGTGATGCTCACCGTCTACTGCATGGTGGTGGCCCTGCCGTTCCTGGTCGGCCGGTACGCGGCGCAGCGCAACGCGTTGGTCGCGGCGTTGCAGGAACGCGAGGAGCGGCAGGTGCGCGAGCGCCGGATGGTCTCGCGCCAGGTGCGGCTGCGCGAGCGCAACCGCATCGCCCAGGACATGCACGACAGCCTCGGCCACCGCCTCAGCCTGATCTCCGTGCACGCGGGCGCGCTGGCCATGGACCCGGAACTCGGCGAGCGCCAGCGCGAGGCGGTGCGGGTGCTGCGCAGCGCCGCCCTCACCGCGATGGAGGAGCTGCGCGGGGTCATCGGCGTGCTGCGGCGCGACGAGGAGCCCGCGGAGGACCCGGTGCGGGGGACGGGCGCCGACAACCGGACGGTGGACGCGATCGACGAGCTGGTCGACGGCGCGCGGCGGGCCGGGGTGCGGGTCGGCCTGGTGCGCGGCGGGCAGCCCGTGCCGCTGCCCGCGAAGGTGAGCCACGCGGCCTACCGGATCGCCCAGGAGGGCCTGACCAACGCCAACAAGCACGCGCCGGGCGCGAGCGTGCAGGTCACCGTGAAGTACGAGCCGGACGCGCTGGTGGTGGAGGTCCGCAACAACCCGTCCCGCGCCAGGCTCCCGGCCGGGGCCGGGTTCGGCCTCATCGGCCTGGGCGAACGGGTGCGGCTCGCGGGCGGCATGCTGCACGTCGGCGAGCTGCCGACCGGCGGGTTCCGGATCGCGGCCGTGCTGCCGTACGAGGACACCGCCGCGGCGGGCGACGAGCCGTCCGACGACCAGCCGGCCGAGCCCGCCAAGCCGACCGGCATCCGCAAGTGGGCGGGCGTCGGGTCGATCGTGCTGGCCGGGCTCGTGGTGCTGGTGGTCGTCGGCGGCTACACGTGGATCGGGACGCAGCCGGTGACCAAGGTCGTGTCCGACGAGCTGTACGACTCGGTGACGGTCGGGCAGTCGCAGGCGGAGGTGATGGCGAGGCTCCCGGGCGGCGCGGAGCCCCCGGTGGGCGACATCAGGTCCGACGCCGAGCCCGAGCCCGCCGGGGCGCAGTGCCAGTACCGCGTGGCCGACCGGCAGACCTACTCGTCCCGGGCGACCAGGATCGTGCGCTTCTGCTTCGCGGACGGCAGGCTCGTCGAGAAGAACACCCACCTGCAGGGGATGTGAACGTGATCCGGGTCCTCATCGCCGACGACGAGCCGCTGATGCGCGCGGGCATCAAGGCCATCCTCGGCACCGCCGACGACATCGACGTGGTCGCCGAGGCGGGCGACGGCCGGGACGCCGTGCGCATCGCGCTGGAGCGGCGGATCGACGTCGCCGTGCTCGACATCCGGATGCCCCGGCTGGACGGCCTGTCCGCCGCCCGCGAGCTGCGGACCGCGGCGCCGGACGTGCGGGTCGTGATGCTCACCACGTTCGGGGAGGACGACAACATCGTCCGCGCGCTCTCGGACGGCGCGGCCGGGTTCCTGCTGAAGGACTCCGCGCCGGAGGAACTGCTCCGCGCGGTGCGTGCCGTTCACTCGGGCGAGGCGTACTTGTCACCCATGGTGACCAGCCGGGTGGTGGGGATGGTGGCGCAGGTCGGCCAGCCGCGCCGCCAGGCGGCCATGCGGCAGGTCGAGGCGCTGACCGAGCGCGAGGTCGAGGTGCTGTCCCTGCTCGGCCTGGGGACTG
>NZ_JBHYXZ010000185.1:0-15221 GCF_042752395.1 Actinosynnema sp. NPDC059335
GGGGCGGCGGCGAGCGGCGGGCGGCGGCGAGCGGCGGGCGGCGGCGAGCGGCGGGCGGGAGCGAGCGGCGGCAGGCGGGCATGAGCGGCGTGGGGGGCGGTGGTTCGGGCGTAGTGGTCGGTTGTGCGGGCGTAGCGGCCGGTCGGGTGGGAGCGATCACGCCGGTGGAGTCCCGCTCACCCAGGAGGACCGCGTGTCCCGTTCACCCCGCTTGCTCACGGCGGTGGCCGCCGCCGCCCTGCTCCTCGCCGTCCCGGCCCACGCGCAGGACGTGCCCTCGGCCACCGTCACGACCCCGACGACCGGCGCGGGCGTCGAGGTCGGCGTGCCGCTGCTGATCACCGGCAGCTCGTTCAGCGCCACCCCCGAAGCCGTCACCACCGAACTGACCTTCGACGGCGGCGCGACGTGGGTCGCCGCGGAGACGGTGCGCGTGCTGGCCGGTTGGCGCGCGGACTGGCGGCACACCTACACGCCGCAGGTCGCGGGCGACCTCGCCATCGCCGCCCGCGCGGTGACCGGGGCGGGCGCGGGCGCGGCCGGGCCCGCGGTGACGGTGCACGTCGGCGGCACGACCACGCCCCAGCCGGTGAACTGCGCGGTCCGCTGCGAGTTCACCTCGCCCTACGCGCCCGAGGTGGACGACCCCGACGCGCAGCCGGTCGAGGTGGGCGTGCGGGTGCGGCTCGACCGGCCGGGCGTGATCCTGGGCGCGTCCCTGCTGCGCGGCGCGTACCGGGGGCCGATCACCCTGCGCATGTGGTCCGACGACGGCGTGCTGCTGGCCGAGCGGGAGTGGGACCACCCCGGCCGGATGGCCGAGATCGACTTCCCGGCCCCGGTCCCGGTCGAGGCCGGCCGCGACTACGTCGTCTCCTACTACACCCCGCAGGGCGGCTACGCCTCCTCCGAGAACCACTTCACCGGCACGGTGGTGCACGCGCCGTTCACCGCGCCGCACGACGGCACGCACGGCGCGGGCGTCTACCACTACGGGACCGGCGGCGGCTTCCCGACCGACGCCTGGCACGACAGCACCTACTGGGTGCAGCCGGAGTTCCGGGGCTGACCCCCTCTCCGCAATAGTGCGTCCTCCCCCACCCCCGGCGGCCCGACCATGGGACGTGGTCGACTGACCGGGGGTGGGGGGTTGCCGGACGGGGCGGAGTACGACGCGTTCATCAGCTACAGCCACAGGCAGGACCGGCTGACGGGTCCCGCGCTGCGCACCGGGCTCCAGCGCATGGCCAAGCCCTGGTACCGGCTGCGGGCGATGCGCGTGTTCCTGGACAACGCGAGCCTGTCGGCCGACCCGGACCTGTGGGGGTCGATCGAACGGGCGCTGGCGGCCTCGCGGTGGCTGGTGCTCATGGCCTCCGTCGACGCCGCGCGCTCGGTGTGGGTGGCGCGGGAGGTCGAGTGGTGGCTGACCCACCGGTCCGCCGACCGCATCCTGCTGGTGGTGACCGACGGCGAGCCCGACCCCGACCACGAGCGGACGGCGCTGCCGCCGCCGTTGCGCGCCGCGATGGCCGTCGAGCCGCGCTGGGTGGACCTGCGGTGGCTGCGGGACGCCGACCGCGTCGACCAGGCCGACGCCCGCTTCCGCGACTGCGTCGCCGACGTCGCCGCGGCCGTGCGCGGCGTGCCCAAGGACGCCCTCGTCGGCGAGGACGTGCGCCGGCACCGCACGACGCTGCGCCTGGCCCGCGCCGCGGTGGTGGCGTTGGCGCTGCTCGCGGTGCTCGCCGTGGTCGGCGCGGTGGTGGCGGTCGTGCAGCGGGACAACGCCCGCACCGAGGCGCGGATCGCGACCGCCCGCGGCCTGGCGTCGGCCGCGCTGGCGAACGTCGACACCCGGCTGGACCTCGCGCAGCTGCTCGCCGTGGAGGCGTACCGGACCGACCCGCAGCCGGTGACCCGGTCGGTGCTGTTCCAGGTGCTGGCCGCGAGCCCCCGGCTCGACCGGTACCTGCACGTCGGGTCGCCGGTCACCGCGGTCGCGGTCTCGCGGGACGGCCGGGTCGCCGTGGCGGGCACCGCGGACGGCCGCGTGGTGCGGTGGGACCTGCACGGCGACGCCCGGACCGAGGTCTCCGTCGAGCACCCGGTGGTCGACGTCGCGGTGGACGCCGACGGCGTGACGGCGGCCGTGCTGGCCGAGGGCCGCGCGGTGCGCTGGGACGGCCGGGACTCCCTCACCGACGTCGAGGTGCCCGCCGGGCACAACCGGGGCAGCGCGGCGATCTCGCCGTCCGGCGACGTCGTCGCGTTCACCACCCACCACCTCGACCCCGGTGACACCCGCGACTCCAGCGGCAGGCTGGTCGCGCACGACCGGCGCACCGGGCGGACCACCGAGTCCGTCGCGCACAACTGGCCGGACAAGGTCGCGCTGCGCTCCGACGACGAACTCGCGGTGCTGGGGAGCACGGAGTGGCAGGTCCGCTCGGTCGCCGACCTGGCCGTGCGGAGGTCCGTGCCGGTGTCGGTGATGCCCGCGGACGGCGGGTTCGCCGTGGGCTACTCGCCCGACGGCGGCCACTTCGCCTGGATGCGGGACGGCGAGACCTGGCAGTGGCGCACCGAGGGCGTCCAGGCGGCGGACTACGACACGGCGGACGCGAGCCTGGCCGTGGGCGAGCCCAACCCCGAGTCGCTCGCCGTCAGCCCGGACGGCGGGCGCGTCGCGGTCGGCCACGCGGGCGTCGTGCACGTCGTGGACACCTCCGGGGCCGACCAGGGCGAGCGGTGGCGGCTGCCGGGCAACAGCGTCCCGGTCGGCGCGCTCGCGTTCGCGGGCGACTCCGACCACCTGGTGTCGGGCACCGACGACGCCCTGGTGCTGTGGGACCTGACCCGCAACACCCGGCTCGGCGCGCCGCTGCGCACCGAGGTGCCCTTCACCTGCCGCGCGTGCCGCGCGCCGTGGCTGGTCACGGCGCCGGGACGGGTCGCGGTCGCCGCGCTGGGACGCGTCCAGGTGGAGACCGACGACGGCGTCACCGGCGGGTTCGAGGACGAGCGGGTGAACGACTACCACACCGTGCCGGTGTGGAGCGCGGACGGCTCGCGGTTGCTGGTGCTGTCGTCGCCGAGCGGGACCGTCCACGTCCACGACGGCGACGAGGTGGTCGACCGGTGGCCCGCCGTGCCGGGGGTGGAGGACGTGATGGCCGCCCGCGCGTCCGCCGACGGGACGCGGCTGGTGGTGGTCGACCAGGACGGCCGGGTGCACGTGCTGGACGCGGCCACCGGCGAGGAGCGGGCGGTGGTGGCGACCGGTGTCGACACGTCCCTGTTCAGCCGGCCCGTGCAGGCCGACCGGGCCTCGATCAGCGCCGACGGCCTGCGGGTCGCGGTGTCCGGGACGGACGCGGTGGTGCTGGTCGACGTCGCCGCGGGCACGACCCGCGAGCTGCCGGGCGGCCCCGCGACCTCGGTGCACCACACCGACGGGCACCTGCTGGTGCAGCGGCGGACCGCGATCGAGGTGTGGGACCGCGACGGGACCGGGCTGGTCCGGTCCGTGCCGTCCACCGGGGTGTGGACGCCCGGCCTGACCGCCACCCCGGACGGCCGGCTGGCCGCCCGGATCCGCGCCGACCACGTGCTCGTGCTGACCGACCTGGAGTCCGGCGGCGAGCTGGGCGCGATCCCGCTCGCGCCCGCCACGCAGGGGATGCCGCAGCTCACCGCGGTCGCCGCCACCACCGACGGGCGGCACCTGCTGACCGCCGAACCCGGCGGCGGGCGCCTGACCCGCTGGAGCCTGGACGAGCGGGACTGGGTGCGGGCCGCGTGCGCCTCGGCCGGGCGCGACCTCACCGCCGACGAGTGGCGGCGGTACGTGGGCACCCGTCCCCCCGACCGGCTCGACTGCCGGCGGTAACGCCGGAGCGGTCCGGGCGGAGATACACGGGCAGGGAGGCGCCATGCGCAGGGTCATGCCGATCTACCTGGCGGTCAACTCGTCGCCGTCGATGGCGGGCCGGCTGCCCGAGGTCGGGCAGCTGCTCGACGCCCTGGCCGACGAGCTGCTGTACTCGCCGCTGCTGGGCGAACGGGTCCGGCTGTGCCTGGTCACGTTCTCCGACACGGCCCGCTGCGTGCTGCCGCTGTCCGACCTGACCGAGGGCTTCCCCCGGCCCCCGCTCACCGCCGGCCGCAGGACGCTGTTCGCGCCCGTGTTCGACCTGCTCGGCAAGCTGATCGGGGCGGACGCGTCGGCGCACGTGGCGTCCGGCATCACGTTCGACCGGCCGCTGGTCGTCCTGATCACCGACGGCGTGCCGCTGGACCGGGGCTGGCAGCGGTCGTTCGACCGGTTCTACCAGGGCAGCCACCCGCGCACCCTGCTCGTCGCCGTCGGGCTCGACCCGGCGCGGGCGCACGAGCTGGGCGGCCTGCTGCTGGCCTCCGACGTGCGGGTGCTCGACGACACGGCGGACCAGCCGCTGGCCGCGCAGGTCCGGTCGCTGCTCTCGAACCACCTGGACGCGCTGACGACCTCGCGCATGATCGTCCGCCCGGAGGACGGGTGACCGCGAACCCGTGGCCCGCGATGCCCCGGCGGCTCGCCGAAGCCGAGGTCGGGTACGGGGAGCAGGTGGCGCAGGGCGGCTCCGCCCGGGTGTTCGCCGTGCCCGGCGAGCGCAGGTCGCTGCTCTACAAGAAGTACCACGAGCGGCACGGCGGCGCGGACCTCGACCGGCTGGTGGAGGTCTACGCCGGGCTGGACGACGCGGCCGCCGCCTCCGTGCGCGAACGGTTGGCGTGGCCGGTGGCGGTGGTGCGCGACGGCGAGGACGTGGTCGGCGCGCTGGTCGTGCGCGCCGGTCCGGCGTTCCACGTCGCGCTGCCGGACGGGCGGACCCGGGTCCGGGACCTGAACTTCCTGCTGTACGAGAAGCGGGCGGAGCGGTTGGGGGTGCGCCGGGCCACCGACCGGCAGAAGGTCGAGCTGCTGGACCGGCTGGTCGAGGCGTTGTCGTGGCTGGACGACCGGGGCTTCGTGCACGAGGACCTGGCCGCGCACAACGTGCTGTGGGCGCTGGACCCGCCGTCGGTGTTCGTGCTGGACTGCGACTCGCTGCGGGCGGTGGCGGAGCCGGGCGACCAGCCGCTCTACACCACCGTCGACTGGACCGACCCGCGCGTGCTGTCCGGCGAGGTCGGCCGGCCCGACCGGGCGTCCACGTCGTACGTGCTGGGGCTGCTGGCCGCGCGGACCCTCGTCTCGCCCTACTGGCACCCCGGTGACGACCTGCCGGCCGACCGGCTCCCGGCCGCGCTGGCGCCGCTGGTCGCCAGGGCCGCGGGCGCCGCGGGCGACCGGCCGTCGCTGGCGGAGTGGGGCCGGGCGCTGGACCGGGCGCTGCCGCAGACCCGGGGCGCGGTGGTCGAGCCGGAGGCGGCGGGCGACCCGGCCGCGGTGCGCCGGGCCGACCGGGTGTCGTTCGCGCTGGGACTGCTGCTGGGCGCGTGCGTCGCGATCCTCCTGCTGGCGAGGTTCGTGTGATGCGGGCGGCCCTGGCCGGGCTCTCGGAGTGGGCCGAGCAGGCGGCGAAGGTCACCACGGGCGTCGCCGGGCTGTCCTACGCGTTCGGATGGGTGCTGACGGCGCGCTTCTACTGGGCGCTGGGGGTGGAGCCGGAGGACGCCGGGATCACGTTCACGTGGTTGGTCGCGCGGGCGTTCCTGGTCGGGATCGTGGCGTTGGTCCTGGTCCTGGCCGTGCGGTGGTTGCAGGAGCGGGCCGCGTCGGCGGGGTCGGCGGACGTCGTCGTGTCGGTGGGCACCGGGGTGCGGTCGCTCGTGGTGCGGCTGCCCCTGCGCGGGCGGCACTGGGCGCGCGGCCTGGCGGGCGCGCTGGTCGGGTTCGCGGTGGTGTTCCTGGCCGTGCTGCCGTTCCGCCTGGCCGACCGCTTCGCGGACGACGTGCGCGCGGGCGTCCCGGTCGAGTTCGGCGTCCTGGGCATGTCGGTGATCCGGGTGACGCCGGTGCGGCTGGCGCCGGCGGACCCGGCGAAACCGCTGCCGGCCTCGGGCTGCGCCCTGCGGCTGGGCGGCAACGCGGGCACGTCGCTGTTCGTCGTGGACCAGGCGGTGCTGCGCGTGTCCGACCAGAACGCGCACGCCACCTCGCCCTGCTAGACCGCCCACCATCCGGGACGCGCGCCCCTCGCGGTGCAACCGTGGTTACATTCCCCCGATGCACGACGGTCGGGGAGGTCGACTCATGCCGGACACGAGGAGCGGGGACGTGATCCCGCTGCGCACGGCGACCAAGGCGTGGTTCCTGATCTCGTTGCAGACCTTCGGCGGCCCGGCGGGCCAGATCGCGGTCATGCAGCGCACGCTCGTGGAGGAGAAGCGCTGGATCGGCAGGCAGCGGTTCCTGCACGCGTTGAACTACTGCATGCTGCTGCCCGGCCCGGAGGCCCAGCAGCTCGCGATCTACGTCGGCTGGCTGCTCAACGGCCGCCGCGGCGGGCTGATCGCCGGCACCCTGTTCGTGCTGCCCGGCATGCTCGCCCTGCTCGCGCTGTCGGCGATCTACGTGGCGTTCGGCGACACCACCGCCGTCAACGCCCTCTTCGCCGGGATCGCGCCCGCCGTGGTGGCCATCGTGGCGCAGGCGGTGTTCCGCGTCGGCAAGCGCGCCCTGCACCACCCCGCGCTCGTGGCCATCGCCGCCGGCGCGTTCGCGGCGCTGGCGCTGTTCGCGGTCCCGTTCCCCGTCGTCATCGCGGCCGCCGCCGCGGTCGGGTGGGTGCTGGGCCGCTTCGCGCCGGGCGTCACGGAGCCGCGCGGCGGGCACGGCGGGGCCGACGACGGGCCCGCCCCGCTGATCGCCGACGACGCCTTGCACCACGAGAGGCCGTCGGCGCGCCGGGCGGCGGCCGTGCTCGGCGTCGGCCTCGTCGTGTGGGCCGCGCCGGTCGTCGCGGTCGCGCTGCTCACCGGGATCGGCAGCACCCTCACCGCCCAGGGCCTGTTCTTCTCCGGCACCGCCGTGATCACCTTCGGCGGGGCGTACGCCGTGCTGGCCTACGTCGCCCAACGCGCGGTCGAGGTCTACGGCTGGCTGTCCGCGGGCGACATGGTGCGCGGCCTGGCGCTGGCCGAGTCCACGCCGGGCCCGCTGATCATGGTGGTGCAGTTCGTCGCGTTCCTGGGCGCGTACCACCACCCCGGCGGCCTCGACCCGTGGGCGGCGGGCGTGCTCGGCGCGCTGCTGACGACGTGGGTCACCTTCGTGCCGTGCTTCCTGTTCATCCTCCTCGGCGCGCCCTACGTCGAACGCCTGCGGCACAACCGCGCCCTCTCCGCCGCGCTGACCGGCATCACCGCGGCCGTCGTCGGCGTGATCGCGAACCTCGCGCTCTACTTCGCCCTCAACACCCTCTTCCACGCCACCGCGGTCCACCACTTCGGGCCACTCCGCCTGGCGCTGCCCGACCTCTCGACCTTCCGCCCGGTCCAGGCGGTGATCACCGCGGTCGCGCTCGTCCTGGTCCTGGGCGTGCGCTGGTCGATGCCGCGCGTGTTGATCGCCTGCGCGGGCCTCGGCGTCGTCGCCGCGCTGGTCGGGCTCCCGGTCGCGTGACCACGTCGGCGGGGGTGGGCGGCTAGCATGGCCGGCATGGCCGGCGGCGAGGGGTCGGAGCACGGCTCCGGCTGGGTCCTGCTGTCCTACCGGCTGCCCCGCGAGCCGTCCACGCCCCGGATCTCGGTGTGGCGCAAGCTCAAGCGCCTGGGCGTGGCGCAGCTCGGCGACGGGCTGGCCGCGCTGCCGCACGACGCGCGCACCCGGGAGCAGCTGGAGTGGCTGGCGGAGGAGGTCGTGCAGGCCGGCGGCACCGCGATGGTGTGGGTGGGCCGGCCGACGGCGGCGTCCGCCGAGGGGGAGCTGGCGGCGTCGCTCGCCGCGGCACGTGCCGCGGAGTACCTGGACGTCGTCGCGGAGGCGACCGGCTCGCTCGGGCTGGACCAGGCGGGGCGTCGCGCCGCCGCGCGCCGGTTGCGCCAGGAGCTGCACCGCATCCACCGGCGCGACTACTTCCCGCCGCCCGAGCGCGAGCGGGCCCGCGCCGCCGTGGCGGACCTGGCCGGCGAACGCCACCAGGACGCGCGGGAGCCGGCGTGAGGTGGGCGACCCGCCGCGGCGTGCACATCGACCGGGCCGCCTGCGCGTGGCTGATCCGGCGGTTCATCGACCCCGACGCGGAGTTCGTCTTCGTCGACGACCCGGCCGAGGTGCCCGCCGACGCGATCCCGTTCGACATGCGCGGCGTCGACCTGACCCACCACGGCGACGACTGCACGTTCGAAACCGTCCTGCGGCGCTACGACCTGGTGGACCCGGTGCTGTGGCGCATCGCCGAGGCCGTGCACGAGGCGGACCTGGAGGACGAGCTGTTCGACGCGCCCGAGGCGCGGGGCCTGGACGTGGTGCTGCGCGGGCTGTCCATGGTGTGCTCCGACGACGAGGTGCTGGCGATCACCGGTCCGGTGTTCGACGGCCTGCACGAGTTCTTCCGCCGCGCGGTGCTCCAAGGCCGCACCCCGTCGTGACCACACCGCCGCGTCCCGGCCCTCGCACCGCACCGGGGACGCGGCGCCTCACGCCGAGGGCGCGGGGCGTCAACCGACCAGTCCGCCGGCGACACCGCGGCGCGGACATCGCGGGACGGCACCGGTCGGTCCCCGTCGCCGCGGAGCGCGACGCGCCCGCCGGGTCAGCCCGATGAGTCAGCCCGCCGGGTCAGCCCGCCGGCCGGCACGCGTCCGCGCGGTCGAGCACCTCACGCGCCGAGCGGGCCACGGCGGCGTCGATGAAACGGCCGTGCTCGTCCACCGCGACCCCGGACCCCGCCTCCGCCAGCAGGGCGACCACGCGCCGCGCCGCCGCCACCTCCTCCGGGGACGGGCTGAACACGGCGTTGACGACCGGCAGTTGGGCCGGGGTGAGCACCGTGCGCGCGCGGAAGCCCTGGCGCAGCAGGAGTTCCGTCCCCGCGCGCAGCCGCGCCTCGTCGCGCACCGCCGTCTCCACCGGCCCGATCGGGGCCGGCAGGCCCGCCGCGGCGGAGGCGACGACGATCGCCGAGCGCAACGGCCACATCTCGGTGCGCCGGTCGTCCGGTCGCAGGCCCAGTTCGGCGGCCAAATCCGCCTCCCCCACGCCCAGCCGCACGACCCGGGGCGCGCTCGCCACGGCGTCCACGTCGCGGATCCCCCGGGCCGTCTCCAGCAGCGCCACCACCGGCACGGGCCGCCGGCCCAGCAGCCGGTCCACCTCGGCCAGCAGCGCCGGCTCGGCCTTGGGGACCACCAGGCCGGCCAGGCCGGGCGCGTCCGCGACCGCCGCGACGTCCTCGGCCAGGGCGTCGGCGTTGACGCGGACCCACGCCCGGCCGCCGGCCAGGTACGCGGCGGCGGCCTCGCGGGCCGCGCCCTTGGCCCGGAGGGCCACCGCGTCCTCCAGGTCCACGATGAGCGCGTCCGCGCCGCGCCCGGCGGCCTTGGCCAGCTTGGCCGGTTGGTCGCCGGGCACGTACAGGTAGCTGCGCGGGATCATGCGCCGGTCGGGCGCTTCAGGTACCGGCCGACCGGGTCGCCGACGACCTTGCCCGCTTCGAGCACCCGGTGGCCCCGCACGAACGTGTCGGTCACGGCGGCGGTCAGCTCGAAGCCCTCGAACGGCGTGTACTCCTGGGTCGACTCCGAGTCCGCCGCGCGCACGGTCCACGTGGTGTCCGGGTCCACCAGGCAGAAGTCCGCGTCGAAGCCGACGCCGATCGCGCCTTTGGTGCGCAGGCCGTAGCGGGTGGCCGGGTTCCACGACGTCAGCTTGGCGATGTCGCCCAGCGACAGGCCGCGCTTGACGCCCTCGGTCACCATGCCCGGCAGCAGGTACTCCGCGCCGCCGAAGCCCGACTTCGCCAGGAACACGTCGTCGCGCGGGTCGCCGAACTTCTGCTCGTCCCGGCAGCACGCGTGGTCGGAGACGACCCAGTCGACCTCCCCGGCCAGCACGTGCTCCCACAGCGCCTCGACGTCGGCCCGCGGCCGGATCGGCGGGTTGACCTTCGCGCCGATGCCGGAGGCGGTGTCGATGTCGGCGAGCAGGTGCCCGACCGTGACCTCGCGCCGGAACCGGATGTGCGGGAACGCCCTGGCCATCCGCAGCGCGGCGTCCATCGCCTTGGCCGAGCTGAGGTGCAGCAGGTTGATGGTGGGCAACCCGGTCTCGTGCGCCAGGTAGGACGCGATCGACACCGCCAGTCCCTCGGAGTGCTGCGGCCGGGAGGCGCTGTAGGCGGCGAGGCCGGTGAGCTTCCCCTCCTCCTCGACCATCCTGGTGTAGGCGGTCATGATCTCGGCGGTCTCGCAGTGCAGCGACAGCGAGATCTCGTCGGCCAGCTCGGGGTGCTCCTCGCGCACCGCCTGCACGGCGCGCATGACGAACTCGAAGTGGGCGATGTCGTAGCGCTCGTCCTCGGGGATCATGAGGAACCTGCTCTGGTCGGCGCTGCGGCCGTGCAGGCCGTGGCTGCCGTAGAACATGAACACCTTGAACGAGGTCACGCCGTGCTCGGTGACGAGCCGCGGGATCTCCTCCAGGTGGCGCTTGGACATCGGGGCCAGGTGGTAGGCGTAGTCCACGTAGGACCGCCCCTCCGTCGCCGCCAGGATCTCCGGGAACACCTCGGCGTAGTCGCCGCCGCGGTTCATGTAGTACTGGCCGGTGCGGATGTAGTTCAACGCGGTCGTCACGCCGCCCTGGGCGCAGGCGCGGCTCTCGGTGCCCGCGTCGACGGTGAGCGGGTTGTAGATGCCCCAGTGCTGGTGGGCGTCCACCACGCCGGGGAAGGCGAGCTTGCCGCCGCCGTCCACCACCGTCGTCGCATCGGCGGGGTCGATGCCGGGAGCGACCCGCACGATGCGGCCGTCCGCCACGCCGATGTCGGCGCGCTCGGCTTCCGGCCGGTCGTGGCGGACCACGCGGACGTTGGTGACTAGCAGGTCGAGTGCCATCGCGGTCGCTCCTGTCAGGCGGTGAATGCGGCGAGGGGGCGCAGGAGTGCGCCGACGTCGGTCAGCGCGTCGAGTGACAGCGCGGCGGCGCGCACGTCCTCGGCGGTCTCGGCGCTCAACCGTCCCCTGGTGTTGTCGGTGAACTTCACTCCCAGCTCGTCGTCGGTGAGCGGGCGTTGCGGGCCGCCCCGGTTCGCGGTCACCTCGGCGCGCCACTCGCGGCCTTCGACGTCGCGCACCACGACGGTGGCGGGGAACTGGTGGGGGAAGATCGCGTCGCAGGCGGCGTCCGGCACGACCTCGACCCTGGCCATGATCGCCCGGCGGACGGGGTCGGCGGCCAGCTCGTCGGTGAAGTCCGCCAGTCCCGCGCCCAGCCCCGTGCCGCCGAGCAGGCCGGTCGCCACCGCGTACGGCCCGCTGAACTGCGCCTGGTAGCCGGTGGCCGGGGCGCGCTTGACCTCGATCGGCTCGCCGATCGTCCGGATCACCGCGGCGGGCACGCGCAGCTCGATCGAGGCGATGCGGTCGGGGTCGGCGGGCGCGCCGTCCGCGCGCAGCCGCGCCCCCGCGTCGATCGCGGTGTGCACGAAGTGGTTGGCCGGGTAGGGCTTGAAGAAGATGCCCGGCGCGGCCCACCGCGAGCCGAGCCCGTCGGTGACGGCGGCGAGGTCCGCCTGGCCGCGCAGGAACGCCTGGAAGAAGCCGAACCGACCCTCCAGCACGGTCGGCGGACCGGTGAAGCCGCGCCGCACCAGTTGCGCGGCGGCGACCCCGGACTGGGCCGCCCAGCCGCAGTGCAGCCGCTTGACCGTCCCGCCGGTCCGGTTGGCCTCGATCACGCCGCCCGCGAACGACGCGGTGACGCCGAGCGCGTCCAGCACGCCCTGCTCGCCCAGCCCGTACAGCAGGGCGGCGGCCGCGGCCGCACCCATCGCGCCGCAGATCGAGGTGGCGTGCTGGCCGTGCTCGAAGAACACCGAGTTGCCCAGCTCGCGGTCGTAGCCCGCCATGCCGAGCCGGACGGTCACCTCCAGCCCCACGGCGATGGCGGCGACGACGTCGCGGCCGTGCGCGCCCGCGGCCTGCCCGGCGGCCAGCGCGGCGGGCACCACGCCGGCGCTGGGGTGCAGCACCGAGGGCAGGTGGGTGTCGTCGTAGTCCAGCGAGTGCGCGAGCACGCCGTTGGCGAACGCCGCGGCGGCCGCGGGCACCTGCCGCGCCAGGCCGATCACGGTCGCCTCCGGCCGCCCGCCCTGGTCGGCGACGTGCTCGACGGCCGCCGCGCTGGTCGGCAGCCGGTGCGCGGCCACGCACAGCCCGAGCACGTCCAGCACCCGCCGCCGCACGGACGCGGACACGTCCTCGGGCACGCCCTCCTTCAGCGCGGCGGCGGCGAAGGAGGCCAGCTCTTCGGCCAGGGTGCTCATGCGCCGACCACCGCCAGCGGGCGCACCGGGGAACCGGTCGCGCCGAACAGCTTCAGCGGCGAGAGCACGAACAGGAACTCGTGCGCGCCGGCCGCGGCCAGGGCGTCCAGCTCCAGGGTCTCGACGATGTAGACGCCGCGCTCGACCAGCAGCACCCGGTGCGCGGGCAGCACGCTGTGGCCGCTGCCCGGCGGCAGGCACTCGAACGCGATGGTGTCGGCGCCCGCGGCGTGCGCGCCCCGGTCGGCGAGCCACGTCGCCCCGGCCGCGCCCACGCCCGGCACACCGGACTCCTGGCCCTGGTAGAGGGTGCGGTCGGCGAAGTGCCGCCCCCAGCCGCTGCGCACCAGCACCACGTCGCCCGGGCGGACCTCGGTGCCCTGGGCGCGCTCGGCCGCGGCGAGGTCGTCCGGGGTGATCTCGTAGCCCGCCGGGAGGCCGGTCGGGTCGCCGAGCGCGGCGGGCACGTCCAGCAGCACGCCGCGCCGCACCATCGGCGCGATGGTGTGCGCGCCCAGCTCCACGAAGCGCCCGCCGCGCCCGGCCTCGGCGGCGTCGGAGCCGTCGAGCAGCTTGCCGTCGTGCGAGACGTGGGCGAACGCGTCGATGTGGGTGCCGACGTGGGTGCCCATGGTGATGATGTCGTTGGCCGCCGAACCGCCGTCGGCGCGCACGGTGTCGCCGTGCCGGCGCGGCAGCGCGTGCCAGTACGGCGGGTGGTTGGGCGACTGGGCCATGCCCACGGTGAGCGGTCTGCCCAGGTCGTGCACGACCAGGCCGCCTGCCACGGCGTCGAGCAGCGCCGCGGTGGTCGCGGTCGGTGTCATGGAAGTCCTCCGGGTGGTCGGGGCGGCGGTCACGCGACCACCTGCTCGGCGCGCAGCCGGGCGGTCTCGGCGGCGTCCACGCCCAGCTCGGACAGGATCTCGTCGGTGTCGGCGCCGAGGGGCCGCCCGGTGAACCGGACGCGGCCGGGCGCGGTGGCCGCCCGCCACAGCACGTTGTGCATCAGCAGGTCGCCGAAGTCCTCGTCCGGCACGGTGGTGAGCATCCCGGTCTGCCGGACGTGCTCGTCCTCGACCAGGTCGCGCGCGGTGTAGACCGGGGCGACGGCGGCGCCCGCCTCGGCGAACGCGGCGCTGACCTCGGCCTCGGTCCGCTCGGCGATCCAGCCGCCGACGTGGGCGTCGAGCAGGTCGGCGTGCGCGGCGCGGCCGTGCCCGGTGGCGAACCACGGCTCGTCGATCACCTCCGGGTGCCCGACCAGCTCCAGCACGCGCTCGGCGATGCGCTGGGCGCTGGTGGAGACGGCGACCCAGCGGCCGTCCTTGGTGCGGTAGGTGTTGCGCGGGGCGTTGTTGGCGGACCGGTTGCCGTGCCGCTGACCGACGACGCCCAGTTGCTGGTAGACCATCGGGCCGGGGCCGACGGCGGTCATGATCGGCTCCAGCAGGTTGATGTCGATGACCTCGCCCCGGCCGCCGTTGCGGTCGCGGGCGAACAGGGCCATGGCGACCGCGGAGGCCGCCGCGATGCCGCAGATGCTGTCGGCGAGGCCGAACGCGGGCAGCGTGGGCGGGCCGTCGGGCTGGCCGGTGAGGTGGGCGAAGCCGCTCATCGCCTCGGCGAGCGTGCCGAAACCGGCCCGGCCCGCGTAGGGGCCGGTCTGCCCGAAGCCGGTGACGCGGACGACCACCAGGCCGGGGTTGACCTCGTGCAGCCGGTCGGGGCCGAGGCCCCAGCGCTCCAGCGTGCCGGGGCGGAAGTTCTCGACCAGGACGTCGGCACGGGCGGCCAGCTTCAGCAGCAGCGCGGCCCCGTCCGGTGTGGACAGCTTGAGCCCGAGGTGGCGCTTGTTGCGGGAGATCTCCTTCCACCACAGGGGGATGCCGTCCTTCTGCTTGCCGTGCCCGCGCATCCCGTCGCCGAACTCGGGGTGCTCGACCTTGACGACGTCGGCGCCGTGGTCGCCGAGGATCCGGCAGCAGAGCGGGCCGGCCAGGATCGTCGAGACGTCGAGCACCCGCACGCCCGTCAGCGGTCCGTCGGCCATGGGGTCCCCTTTCCGTCGCCGTCCGGTGTTCCGGTGAGGCGAACGCTGTTCCGCTCAGAGGTTAGGTTGCGAGTGTCCCGGGGGTCAACCACCGCCGCTGCCGCGGGCTGTGACCCCGACCGCGCCCAGATGCCGCGGTTGAGCGCGCTCGCCAGCGCGGCCACCACCAGGAACCCGGCCAGCACCAGCCACCCGGCGGCGTAGGAGCCGCCGTCGGTCACCGCGCCCAGCACCAGCGGACCGGCCACGCCGCCGAGGCAGCCGCCCGCCTGGATCAACGCGGTGGCCGCGCCCGGCGCGTGCGCGTGCGCGGTCACCACGGCGTGACCCGCGATGCCCGTCCACCCCCAGCCCGCGCCGGCCGCGAGCGCCGCGCCGACCCACAGCGCCACCGGCGAGGGCAGCGCCAGGACGGCGAACCCGGCCGCCCCCACCAGGAGCAGGGCGGTCAGGGCGCCTCGCCCCGGGACCCGGCGCGAGGTGAACCCGAGCCCGAGCCGGACGGCGATGGTGGCGGCGCTCGCCACGGCCAGCGCCACCCCGGCCGCCCCCGCCGTGCCGCCCGCGGCGACGCCGTAACCGACCAGGAACGCGCTCATCGCGGTCGCCGCCGCCGACCCGAGGAAGAACACCCCGGTCATCACCAGCAGCGGCCCCGGCGGTCGCGGCGCTCCCCCGCCGTCCGGCCGCTG
>NZ_JBHYXZ010000186.1:0-15087 GCF_042752395.1 Actinosynnema sp. NPDC059335
ACACCAAAACTATCGGCGGCAGCGACATATGTGAAAACCCCCCCCCCCCCCCCCCGCCGGGGGGGGGGCCCCCCCCCCCCCCCCCCACCGGTCTCGTTCTCGGCCCTGGGCCGGGAGGACGACCCGCGCCGGCGGACGGCACGGAGGTCCGGCCCCGCCGACGAGCGGGTTCGGCCTCCCCCGCCGACGAGTGGTTCAGGAACCGCCCACGGCGTCCCGCGACCGGCGCTCCCGGGGCAGCGGGTCCACCACGACCTTGACCACGGTCTTCAGCCGCTCCAGCGGGCCGCGCGGCGGTGGTGCGGTCACGCGTCGCCTCAGCAGCGGCACGCCGTCGCCCTCCAGCGCGTCCAGGCCCACCGCCCGGCCGCTCATCGCCAGCACCAACGACTCCGCGTCGCCGCGCACCGGCGCGCCGGCGCCGGACCTCCAGCCGGTGTCCGCCGCCTCCAGCCGCAGCCCGGCCAACCGGGAGCCCACCGCGTACCCCGGCGACGGCTTGGCGGCCAGGTGCTGGAACGCCACCCAGAGCCGGTCCTCCGGCACGTCCCGCCCGATGCCGAGCGGCACGCGCACGTCGTAGTCGTGCAGCAGGATGTCGGTGAGCACCGGGTCGTAGCCCGAGCGCGGGATGGTGGTGCGCGACGTCGCCCACCGCCGCAGCCGGTCGGCGATCTCGGCGGTCGGCCGGCGCGCCGCCCGCGCGGTCAGCTCGCGGTTGAGCCGGTCGAAGTCGGCCGCCGTCGTCACGATGCCCCAGTAGATCTTGAGCTGGCCGAACCGCAGGTACGTGGTGAGGTGCGCGCCGACGTCGTGCACGGTCCACCCCTGCGACAGGCTGGGCGTGGCCAGTTGGCCCGCGTCCAGCCCGTCGAGGAGGTCCGCCATCCGCCGCCGCTCGTCGACGAGCATGTCGTGGACCTTCATCCGGCCACGCTAGGAGACCCGGCCGGCCTCGCGCTTATCCCGACTTGCGGATTCCGCGCCCGCGGCGAGCAACGCCTCCAGGAAGCGCTCCGGCGCGTCCCGCAGCACGTTGTGCCCGCTCGGCCAGGACTCGACGTGCCACGTCGGGTCGTCGCGCAGCCGCTCGTAGGTGGTGGCCAGCGGGCTGTCCGGGAACTCGGCCATGAACAGGTACCGGCGGTCGGCGACCCGGTCGACGGCCCCGGTCAACGACGCGCGTTGCAGCAGCGTGGCCAGCGGCTGGGGCGTGGCCCGCGCGTCGAAGATCGGCAGCGGGGCCACCGAGAACCCGTCGGCCGCCGCTCCCTCGACGTACCACGTGCGCCAGTCGCCGTGCACGATGTCGTACGCGGACTCGCCGTCGCGCGGCACGAACGCGTCCACGTAGATCAGCGTCCGGACCCGGTCCGGCACCCGGTCGGCGACGGTGGTGGTCACCATGCCTCCGTAGCTGTGGCCGACCAGCACGACGTCGCGCAGGTCCAGCCGGTCGAACAGGTCCAGCACCTCGGCCACGTGGTCGTCCAGGTTCACGCGACCGGTGCTCAACGTGACCGCGTGCGCCTCGTGGCCCTCGGCGCGCAGCCGTGCGGAGATCGGGTCGTAGTACCAGCCGCCGTGGCAGGCGCCGGGGATGAGCACGTAAGTCGTCATGGGCACCACGCTAGGACCGCTTTAGGACATAGGATGTCCGTGATGACGATGCCCGGGAGGATGCTGCGCCTGCTGTCGCTCATGCAGGGCCGGCGGGACTGGACGGGTCCGGAGCTGGCCGAGCGGCTGGGCGTGACGGACCGGACGGTGCGCCGCGACATCGAGCGGCTGCGCGAGCTGGGCTACCCCGTGGCCGGCACGACCGGCGTCGCGGGCGGCTACCGGCTCGCGTCGGGGAAGGACCTGCCACCGTTGCTGCTGGACGACGACGAGGCGGTGGCGGTCGCCGTCGGCCTGCGCACGGCGGCGGGCGTGCAGGGCATCGAGGAGTCGTCCACCAGGGCGTTGGCGAAGCTGGAGCAGGTGCTGCCGGCCCGGCTGCGGCACCGGATCGCGGCGGTGCGGGACGCGATCGCGGTGATGTCGGTGGCCGGGCCGGTGTCCGACCCGGCGGCGCTGGGCGTGCTGGCGGCGGCGTGCCGGGACCACGAGGTGGTGGCGTTCACGCACCGCGGCCGGGAGCGGCGGGTGGAGCCGCGCAGCCTGGTGACCGCGTACCGGCGCTGGTACCTGCTGGCCTACGACCCGGAGCGCGGGGACTGGCGCACGTTCCGGGTGGACCGGATGGACGCGCCGCGCGCCACGGGCCGCCGCTTCACCCCGCGCGAGCCGCCCGACGACCCGGCGGCGTACGTGGCGCGGTCCCTCACCTCGGCCCCCTACCGGTACACGTGCACGGCGGTCGTGGACGCCCCCGCGGCGGTCGTCCGGACCCGGCTGGTGGTGGCGCTGCCGGGTCGGGTGGAGCCGATCGACGACCGGACGTGCCGGGTGCGGTTGGGCGCGGACGCGATCGAGCACGTGGCCGCCGACCTGTTGCTGCTCGGCGCGCCCTACGCGCTGGACGCGTCCCCGGAGGTGCTGGACGCGTTGCGCGCGGTCGGCGCGGGCCTCACCGGTAGGCGTCCTGGCCCACCGGGCGCACCAGGATCTCGTTGACGTCCACGTGCGGCGGCTGGCCGACCGCGTACAGCACGGCGCGGGCCACGTCCTCCGGCGCGAGCTTCGGGTCGCCCCGGCGCGACGGCGGGATGCCGCCGGTGTCGGTCAGGCCGGGCTGCACCAGCGTGACGCGGACGCCCGTGCCGACGCACTCGGCCCGGATGGCCTGCGCGAGGCCCGTCACCGCCCACTTGGTGGCCGCGTAGAGGTTCCCCGGCCGCACCCCGCGCCCGGCCGCCGACCCCGTCAGCACGAGGTGGCCGGCGTGGCGCATCAGCGCGGGCATCGCCGCCCGCGCGGTGAACGCCGGGCCGCACACGTTGGTCAACACCATGTCGCCCCACTCGGCGGGCGGCGCGCCGTCGGTCGAGGTGAACGAGGTGACCACGCTCGTGCCCGCGTTCGCGAACACCACGTCGAGCCTCCCCCACTCCTCCTCCACCCGGCCCACCAGGGCGGCGACCTGGTCGTACTCGCGCACGTCGCAGGCGGCCACCCACACCCGGTCGGGACCGCCCAGCCGGGCCGCCGACTCGGCCAGCGACGCGGTGTCGCGGGCGGTCAGCACCAGCCGGTACCCGGCCTCGGCGGCCAGCCGCGCCGTCGCCGCGCCGATGCCCCGGCTCGCGCCCGTGACGAGGAAGACCCCTTCTCGCATGGCGGCAGGCTACCGCTGGTTGGATCGGATTCACCGGATCGGAGCAACACCGGAGCCGTTTGCGGCGTCTCTACAGGCGTATCCACTCGATTGGGGGCACATGAACATCAACCGCAGGTTCGCGCTCGGGCTGGGCTCGGTGGCGGCGGCGAGCGCCGTCCTCGGCACGACCGCCGGGACCGCGCAGGCGCAGACGACCGAGGCGGAGTGGGACGCGGTGATCCCGACGACGGCCGACCTGGCCCGGCGCAAGATCGCGGCGAAGTACGCGGCGGCGGTGTCGCGGGCCGGTGGCACGTGGTCGAGCTACATCGGCGTGGCGGACCCGGACGGCGCGGTGAAGCCCGCCGTGGAGGTCGAGGCCGACCGCGTGGTCGAGGCGTACAGCGTGAACAAGATCGCGGTCGCGGTGGCCGTGCTGGACAAGGTCGACCGCGGCCTGGTCACGCTCGACCAGCGGGTCGAGGTCACCTCGGACATCGTCATCCGCGACACCGACGGCATCTTCCACCTCGACGGCGGCTACCCCAGCTCGGTCACCGTGGGGCACGCGTTGGCGAACCTGCTCACGGTGTCGGACAACACCGCGGTGCGCCTGTGCGGGCTGGTCGTGCCGGCGCTGGAGCTGAACGAGATCCTGCGCGCCAAGGGGTTCGTGCACACGCAGGTGGTGCCGGTGGCCAACCCGAACCGGTTCTACCTGGGCACCACCACGGCGCGCGAGACGTTCACCATGCTGCGCCGGCTCGCGGCGGGCGAGCTGCTGTCGGCGGCGTCGACCGAGCACCTGTTCACCGTGCTGCGGTCGTTGCCGTCGTTCACCGACGGGATCCGGCTCAACCTGACGTCGGCGGAGCGGCTGAACGTGGCCACGAAGGCGGGCTGGGAGGCGGACGGCCGCAACGAGGCGGGCATCGTGTTCGACCCGAACGGCAAGCCGATCGTGACGTACGCGTTGTTCGCGTCGGGCCGGTTCAGCGGCGACCAGGCGGTGAACGCGGACAACTACGGCGCGACCCACCCGGCGCTGCGCGCGCGTGCCGCGCTGGGCCGGGCGCTGTACGACTCGGTCCTGCGGATCACCGCGAACACGCCGCGCACTTATCGGACCCCGCGCTACCAGCCGCGCAACGGCGGCTGACCACGACGGCGGCCCGCCCCCTGGTGCAGTCCGGGGGCGGGCCGTCGCGGTCACGCCCCCAAGCCGGCCAGGAACTCCCGCCACTGCCGGGCCGGGAACCACAACGCCGGCCCCGACGGGTTCTTCGAATCCCGCGCGGCCACTCCCTCGTCCACCGGCGCGACCTCGACGCAGGACGCCCCTTCACCGCTGAAACTGCTCTTGCGCCACGCCGCACTCGACAAGTCCTTCACGGCCACCCTCCTGCTCACGCCTCCAAGTCGGCCAGGAACCTCCGCCACTGCCCGGCCGTGAACCACAACGCCGGCCCGGACGGGTTCTTGGAGTCCCGCGTGGCCACGCCTTCGTCCACCGGCGCGACTTCGACGCAGGACGGACCTTCACCGCTGAAGCTGCTCTTGCGCCACGCCGCACTCGACAGATCCCTCATAGCTGCCCTCCTGTGCTCAGCGGTTGGCGATCCCGGAGATCAGTTTTACCGAGTCGTCGGGGCTCTTGGCCACCGCCACGAGGTGGTCGAAGTCGGCGCGGAAGCGCTTGATGTCGGTATCCGCCTCCAAGAAAATCTCACCGGCCTGGCTGTCCACGTGGACCAGATCGTGGTCCAGCGGATCCTCGAACTCCATGACGATGAACTCGCCCGGCATGCCGGGATGAGCGCCCGAGCCGAACGGGACGACCTGGATCGTCACGTGCGGTTCCCGGGCCAGGTCGAGCAGGTGGGCCAACTGCGCCCGCATGACCACCGCGCCGCCGACCTCCCGCCGCAACGCCGCCTCGTCGAGGATCGCCCACAGCGGAAGCCGCTTCTCGCGCACGAGATTCGCCTTTCGTTCCATTCGAACCCGCACCCGGTCCTCGACTCGCGCGGGATCGGCCGCGTACAGGATTCCGCCGACCAGGGCACGCGCGTAGTCCTCGGTCTGGAGCAGGCCGGGGACGAACATCCCCGAGTAATGTCGCAGGCTTTGCGCTTCGCGCTCGAAGCTGATGTAGGTGGTGTACTCGGCGCGCAGGTCCTCGTGCCACGGCTGGATCCAGCCCTCGCCCTCCGACTGCCGGTAGAGCGCCTTGAGCCGCGAGTGCTCCTCCGACCCGACGCCGTACAGCCGGAGCAGCAGGTCGAGCGTCCGGTACTGGGGCCGTGACCGGGCCGTCTCGATGCGGTACAGCGTGGTGGAGTTGAGCCCGGTGCGCTCCTCCACGTCCTCCCGGCGCAGGTCGTTCGCCTCGCGGAGCCGTCTGAGCTGACCGGCCAACCTGCGCAGTCGGATGGTCGGCGTGCTCTTCTTCACGGCCACGGTGTGCGGTCCTCCCTCAACGCTGCACGGCGAACGCAAAGCAGTTCTTTGCGTTTTTTGCATTCCACGTCGGATGTGGGCAGCCTTTGCGGGCAGTCACGGTAGCGACGACGCGCCGGAATGACCACCGCCGGTACCGGTGGGGCGAAAGGGGAAACGTGACCGAGCAGGAATTCGCCACCCTGGTGCGGGAAGTGGCACGCGAAGAAGCGCCGCGCCTGTTCGCCGTCGTGGAGGAGTACGGCGAACGGGAGGGCGTGCGCGTGGCGGGCTACGGCGTCGCGTTCGAGGACCGGGCCGAGGTCAGCTCCGTGGAACGCGGCTTCCACGTCAGCTCCCGCAGCGCCGAGAGCGCGCGCAACCTGTTCGAACTCAGCTCGCGCTCCGCCGGCACGCGACGGGCGCACGTGGTGTGGCTGGACTGAAGGCCGGGCGGCGGCGAGCAGTTCCTCGGCGCACCGCTGCGGGTCGTGGCCGTGGTCCAGGAGCAGGCCCCGGAACACCTCGTGCGGCACCTTGAGGCCGTCGGACGCGAGGACCAGCAGCCGGGCCACGGCCTCGAAGCCCTCGACGCCGTAGAGCGGGACGCGGCCGACGTTGTGGCGCAGCTTGTGGTCGTGGGCGGCGGCCTCGGCGTCCGGGACGCCCTGCTGCCGCAGCTCCTCGCCGAGCGTGTGCGGTGTCGTGAAGCGGTGCAGGGTGCCGTCGTCCTTGAGCCCGTAGGCGGAGCTGTCGCCGGCGTGGGCGATGCGCCAGTACCCGCCCGCCCGCACCGACGCCACGACGATCGCGCCGTTGGGCTGGAGGTGGTCGGCCTCGAAGTCGGCGTACGGGATCGAGGCCACGACGACGCCGAGCACGGGTGTCTGCCGGGCGGCCGTCCGGGCGGCGACGTCCGCGGCGACGCGCGCGAAGTCGGCGACCTCCGGTGTCGAGCCGGTCCCGTCCACCACCGCCGCCGCGAACGTGCCGCGGAACGTGTGCTGGGCGTGGGCGTCGGCGTTGCGCGGGCGGCTGGGGCCGCGGGAGGTCGCCGCTCCCAGGAGGACGCGGGTCTCGGCCGGATCGGTCATGGTCGGATCCTCCCGCAGGGTCGATCACCTCCGGGGGGCAAACCCGACACCGGTCGGGTGATTCCACCTCAGCGCGACGTATCCGTAGCGGACCGTGACGCTCCTTCCAGTAGGGGTGATCGCATGACCGACCTGCTGCACCACGCCGCGCCGCGGACCGGGGCTCGTCCGCCCCTGCGCGGGTCGCACGAGATCCAGGGCAACGTGCTCGCCGCGTTCAACAAGGACCACCAGGTCTTCCGCTTCGTCCGCTTCACCCACGAAGGGCTCGCCCGGACCTGGCTGGCCGCCATGCTGGGCCACGTCGCCACCACCGCCGAGGTCGAGGACTTCAACGAGGTCTTCTCCCTCGGCCGCGCGCTGTCCGGCCGCGACCCCGCCGGCCTGCGGGCCACCTGGGCGAACGTGTCGCTCACCCCGGAGGCCCTGGTCGAGCTGAGCGTCAACCCGGACGCCACCCGCGACGACCTGCGCGCCCACTTCCCGCACACCGCCGAGCAGGCCGCCCGCGCCAACGGCGACACGGGCGTCTCCGCGCCGTCCCGCTGGGTGTTCGGGCGCGACGACCACCACGTCCACGCCGTCGTCACGGTCGCGTCCGACGACCCGGCCCGCCTGGCCGACCGCGTGCGGGACCTCGACGTGCTCGACACCCTCCTCGGCGTCGCGCTCGTCCACGAGGAGCACGCCGCCACGCTGCCGGGCGAGCGGCGCGGCCACGAGCACTTCGGGTACAAGGACGGCATCTCGCAGCCCGGCGTCCGCGGCTTCCACGCCGAGGACCCGGACCGCCCCGGGCACCGCGCGGGCCGGCCGGGGTCGCTGCTGGTGAACCCGGGCGAGTTCGTCTTCGGCCACCCCGCCGAGTCCGACCGCCCGGACGCCGCCGCGTGGCTCACCGACGGCTCGATCCAGGTGATCCGCCGCCTCGCCCAGGACGTGGACGGCTGGCAGCGGGCCGTGGAGGCGCGCGGGCTCGGGCCGGCCGCCGTCGGCAGGCGCCCGGACGGACGGCCGGCCGCTGGCCGCCGCCCGGGGCAACGACTTCGACTACGCCGACGACCCGGCGGGCGTGACGACGCCGTGCCCGGCGCACATCCGCAAGGCCAACCCGAGGGCGTTCACCCACCGGACGCCCCGGCAGCACCGCCTGCTGCGCCGGGGCATCCCGTTCGGCCCGCCCCGCGACCGGTCGGCCGACGACGTCGAGCGCGGCCTGCTGTTCGTGGCCCACTGCACGTCGCTGGAGGACCAGTTCGAGCACGTCCAGCAGGCGTGGGCCCGCAACCCCGACCACGTGCCGGGCGAGCGCGGCGCGCCCTCCGGGGTCGACGCCGTGCTGGGCAGCCGCTTCGTGCGGACGACCGGGGCGCTGTACGCGCTGGTGCCGTCGATCAGCACGCTGCGGCTGCTCGCGGCGGGGCGGGAACTGCCCCGCCGGCCCTGAACGACCCCGCTAAGGGGTGACGGGCAGCCGGTCGTGGCCGCCGTCCACGACCGGCTCCCACCCGTTCGCGTGCCGCCGCACGAGGTCCGCGGCGACCGCGTCGAACGGCCTGGCCCACACCTCCTCGTTGAACACCTCGACCTCGACGTACCCGGCGTACCCGGCGCCGGCGACGAGCGAGGTCAGCCCGACCAGGTCGATGTGCCCGTCGCCGGGCAGCCCCCGGCCCAGCAGCACGTCGGCGGGCAGCGGGGTCACCCAGTCGCACACCTGGTAGGAGTGGATCCGCGGGCCCGCCCGGCGGACGTCGGCGACCAGCGCCGGGTCCCACCACACGTGCAGCGCGTCCACCACGACCCCGACCACCGAGGCGGGGTACGGCGCGGCCAGCTCCAACGCCTGCGCCAACGTGGACACCACGCCCCGGTCGGCGCAGAACATCGGGTGCATCGGCTCCAGCGCCAACCGCACGCCCGCCTCCGCGGCGTACGGCGCGAGCACCTCCAACGCCGACGCCACCCGGCGCCGGGCCGCGACGAGGTCCCGGTCCGGCACGCCGCCGGGCACCAGCACCAGGCACTGCGCGCCCAGCGCGGCGGTCTCGTCGATCGCCCGCCGGTTGTCGTCCAGCCGCTGGTCCACGCCGGTGAAGAAGCCGCCGCGGCACAGCGACGACACCTCCAGCCCGGCCGAGGCGACCAGCGCGGCGGTCCGCGCCAGCCCGTGCCCGGCCACCGGGTCCCGCCACAGCCCGACCGCCGGGATGCCGTGCCGCACGCACAGGTCCACCACCTCGGGCACGGACGCGCGCTTCACCGTGGCCTGGTTCAACGACAGCCTCACGTCAGCACCCCCACCAGCCGACGCCACCGGTCCGCCGCCAGGTCCGGGTCGGGCAGCAGCCCGGCCAGGTCCGCCAACCTCAACGCCTCGCCGAGGTGCACCAGGTCGCGGGCCGACTGGAGCCCGCCGACCATGGCGAACGCGTCCTGGTGCCCGGCCAGCCAGGCCAGGAACACCACGCCGGTCTTGTAGTAGTAGGTGGGCGCGCCGAACAGGTGCCGCGACAGCGCGACCGTGGGCTCCAGCACCTCGTGGTAGGTGGCGAGGTCGCCCGCGTCCAACGCCCGCAGCGCCGCGGCCGCGGCGGGCGCGATGGCGTCGAAGATGCCCAGCAGCGCGTCGCTGTGCCCGACGGCGTCCCCGGCGATCAGCTCCGGGTAGTGGAAGTCGTCGCCGGTGTAGCAGCGCACGCCCGCCGGCAGCTCCCGCCGCAGGCCCACCTCGTGCGAGGCGTCCAGCAGCGACACCTTCACCCCGTCCACCTTGTCCGGGTAGGCCCTGACCAGATCGAGGAAGTGGCCGGTGGCGGTCGGGATGTCGGAGGAGCCCCAGTAGCCCTCCAGCGCCGGGTCGAACGCCGTGCCGAGCCAGTGCAGGACGACCGGTCGGTCCACCTCCTCCAGCAGCGCCGCGTACACCTTCTGGTAGTCCTCGGGCCCGCGCGCGGCGGCGGCGAGCTTGCGGCTGCACATCAGGATCGGCTGCGCGCCCGCCTCCACCACGGCCGCCAACTGCTCCCGGTACGCCGTCAGCGGGTCGGCCGTGTCGTGGTCGGTGCCCACGCCGGCCGCCAACCGGCCCGTGGCGACGGCCGCGCTGCGCCGGATCAGCTCCAGCGCGGCGTCCCAGTCCAGGCCCATGCCGCGCTGCGCGGTGTCCATGGCCTCGGCGACCCCGAAACCGTGCTCCCACAACCGGATCCGGTGCGCCAGCGTGGCGTCCCAGTCGAGCGCGGCGGGCGCGCCGGGGACGTTGCCGCCCAACGGGTCCGCGACCACGTGCGCCGCCGCGAACGCGACCCGCGAGGAGAACGACCCGGTCCGCCACGCGCGGGGCGGGGACAGCTCGTGCTCGCGGAACGCGCCGTCCCGGCCGGGCAGCGACACGACCGTCATGCCGGCACCTCGATCCGCCGGCCCGTGCGCGAGGACTCCAGGCCCAGGGCGGCCAGCCGCACGCCGCGCACGCCGGAGTGGAAGTCGTGCGCGAACGGCGCGCCGACGGCGACGTGCCGCAGGAACTCCTCCCACTGCACCAGGAACCCGTTGTCGAACACCTCGTTGTCCGGCACGTCCTGCCACTGCGCGCGGAAGTCGATGGCGGACGGCACGTCCGGGTCCCACACCGGCTTGGGCGTGATCGCCCTCGGCTGCACCACGCAGTTGCGCAGCCCGGCCACCGCGCTGCCCAGCGTGCCGTCCACTTGGAACTCGACCAACTCGTCGCGGCGCACCCGCACCGCCCAGGACGAGTTGACCTGCGCCACCACGCCGCCCGCCATCTCGAAGATCGCGTAGGCCGCGTCGTCCGCGGTCGCCTCGTACGGCTCGCCGTTCTCGTCCCACCTCGTCGGGATGTGCGTGACGGCGCGCGCGGTGACCGCCTCCACCGGTCCGAGCAGCCCTTCCAGCAGGTAGCTCCAGTGGCAGAACATGTCCACGACGATCCCGCCGCCGTCCTCGGCGCGGTAGTTCCACGACGGCCGTTGCGCGGCCTGCCAGTCCCCCTCGAACACCCAGTAGCCGAACTCGCCGCGCACCGAGAGCACGCGGCCGAAGAACCCGCCGTCCAGCAGCCGCTTCAGCTTGCGGATGCCGGGCAGGTACAGCTTGTCGGCCACCACGCCGTGCCGCACGCCCGCCGCGTCGGCGCGCCGGGCCAGCTCCAGCACCTCCTCCGGGGTGGCCGCGACCGGCTTCTCGCTGTAGACGTGCTTGCCCGCGTCGATGGCCGCGGTGAGCGCCGCCACGTGCGCCGACGTCACCTGCGCGTCGAAGTAGACCTGCACGTCCGGGTCGCCGAGCGCCGCGTCGAGGTCGGTGGTCCAGCGGGGCAGGTCGTGCCGCTCGGCGACGTCCTTCAGCTTGGCGGCGTTGCGGCCGACCAGCAACGGCTCGGGGACCAGCACGTCGTCACCGACCCTGACCCCGCCGCGGTCCCGGATGGCCAGGATCGACCGGACGAGGTGCTGCCGGTACCCCATCCGCCCCGTGACCCCGTTCAACGCGACGCCGATCGTGCGCACCGCCATGCGAACACCCCGCTCAAGTGATGTGGAAAGCGCTTTCCAACACGCTACGGTCGGCTCCTCTCGGACGTCAACCTCCCGGACGGCTAGTCTCGGCCGACCAGGAACGCGCGAAGGAGGCGGCGTTGACGTCGCGGCAGGTCACGCTGGCGGAAGTCGCGAGGCACGCGGGCGTGTCGCTCGCGACCGCGTCGCGCGTGCTCAACGGCAGCACCCGACAGGTCAGCGAGGAGCTGCGGGCCCGGGTGATCGGCACCGCGCGGGGGCTCGGCTACCTGCCCAACGCCTCGGCCCAGGCGCTCGCGCGCAACTCGAGCCTGCTGGTCGGCCTGGTGGTGCACGACATCGCCGACCCCTACTTCTCCAGCATCGCCGCCGGTGTGACCAGGATCGCCGAGGACGCCGGGCTGGTCGTGGTGCTCGGCACCACCGGCCGCGACCCGCGCCGCGAGGTGGACCTGGTCAACACGCTGCGCGCGCACCGGGCCCGGGCCGTGGTGATCGCGGGCAGCCGCACCACCGACCGGGCGGCGTCGCGGCGGCTCGCCGACGAGATCACCGCGTTCACCGCGCAGGGCGGCCGGGTGGCGTGCGTCTCCCAGGCCAAGCTCGGCACGGACACCGTGGTGCCCGCGAACCGGTCCGGCGCGCGGGCGCTGGCCCGCCGGCTCGCCGCGCTCGGCCACCGCCGGTTCGCCGTCCTGGCGGGTCCGCCGGACCTGCTGGTGGCGCGCGACCGGCTGGCCGGGTTCAGGGCGGGCCTGGCCGACGAGGGCCTGGCGCTGCCCGACGCGCACGTCATCGCCAGCGACTTCACCCGGGACGGCGGCTACGCGGCGGTGGCCGACCTGGTCGCCGCCCGCACCGGCGCGACCTGCGTGTTCGCCGTGAACGACGTGATGGCCATGGGCGCGATGGCGGCGCTGCGGGAACGCGGCCTGCGGGTGCCGGAGGACGTCTCGGTGGCCGGGTTCGACGACATCCCGACCCTGCGCGACCTGGTGCCGGCGCTGAGCACGGTGCGGCTGCCGCTGGAGGACATGGGCGAGCGCGCGGCCCGGCTGGTGCTGGACGACGTGGACGCCGGACCGCGCACGGTCCGGGTGGCGGGGGAGGTCGTGCTGCGGGCGAGCACTTCCTCGCCCAGCGGTACCGGACTGCGCTGACCGGCGGTTACGCTCTACTCTGGACACCGTTCGACCACCCCTCACGAGGAGTGATCACTTCCGTGCGCGACGCGCAGTCCCCGGGCGGCAGTACCGAGCCGGGTCCGATACCCGGCTGCCAGCCCCGCCAGTCCCACCCCGGGTGGGCCCCATGACCATCCTGCTCAGCGTCCTCGGCCTCGCCGCCGTGGTGGTGCTCACCATCGGCACGTTCATCGCGGTCGCCGCCGAGTTCTCCCTCACCGCGCTGGAGCGCAGCACCATCGAGTCCCACGTCGCCCAGGTGGGTGACGCGAAGGCCCGGACGGTGGAGAAGGCGCACCGGTCGCTGTCGTTCCAGCTCTCCGGCTCCCAGCTCGCGATCACGATCACCACGCTGATCACCGGCTACATCGCCGAGCCCGCCATCGCCGAGCTGATCTCCCCCGCGCTGACCGGCGTGGGCGTGCCCGCCTCGGCGGCCGGGCCGATCGCGCTGACGTTCGCGTTGGCGCTGGCCACGGCGTTGTCGATGGTGTTCGGCGAGCTGGTGCCGAAGAACCTGGCGATCGCCAGGCCGCTGGAGACCGCCCGCGCGGTCGCGGGCGTGCAGGCCGGGTTCTCCGCCGTGTTCCGGTGGCTGATCACCGCCCTGAACGGCACCGCGAACTGGCTGGTGCGCAGGCTGGGCGTGGAGCCCGCCGAGGAGCTGGCGTCGGCCCGCTCGCCGCAGGAGCTGGGCGCGTTGATCCGCTCCAGCGCCGAGCAGGGCACCATCGACCCCGGCACCGCGACCCTGCTGGACCGCTCGCTGCGGTTCGGCGACCGCACGGCGGAGGAGCTGATGACCCCGCGCGTGCGGGTCGAGTCGCTGCGCGCCGACGCGACCGTGCTGGACCTGGTGGCCAAGGCGCGCGAGACAGGGTTCTCCCGGTTCCCGGTCTACCACGGCGACCTGGACGAGGTGCGCGGCATCGTGCACGTCAAGCAGGCGTTCGGGGTGCCGAGGTCGCAGCGGGCGACCACGCCGCTGTCGGCGCTGACCCGCCCGGTGCAGACGGTGCCCGCGACGTTGGAGGGCGACGCGCTGCTGGACCGGCTGCGCGCCTCCGGCCTGCAGACGGCGCTGGTCGTGGACGAGTACGGCGGCACGGCGGGCCTGGTCACGCTGGAGGACGTGGTCGAGGAGATCGTCGGCGACGTGCGCGACGAGCACGACCGGCGGGAGACCGCGCCGGTGCGCCGGCTCGGCGGCGAGGCGTGGCTCGTGTCCGGGCTGCTGCGCGACGACGAGATCGCCGAGGCGACCGGGTTCCGGATGCCCGAGGGCGACTACGAGACCGTGGCGGGCCTGGTGCTCGCCCGGCTGGGCCGCATCCCCGACGCCGGCGACGAGATCCGGGTGGACGACTGGCGGATCACCGTGGTGCAGATGGACAGGCACCGGGTGGCGGAGCTGCGGGTGGCCCGCGTCGAGGACCCGGCGACGCCCGACCGATTGGGGTCGTCGCGATGAGCGTGCTCGCGATCCTGCTGCTGCTGGCGGGCAACGCGTTCTTCGTCGGCGCGGAGTTCGCGATCATCACCGCCCGCCGGGACCGGCTGGAGGCGTTGGCCGAGCAGGGCAGCAGCCGGGCCCGCACGGTGATCAAGGCGGGCCGGGAGCTGCCGCTGCTGATCGCGGGCGCGCAGCTCGGCATCACGCTGTGCTCGCTGGGCCTGGGCGCGCTGGGCGAGCCCGCGGTGGCGGCGATGCTGGAGGCCCCGTTCCTCGGCGTCGGCATCCCGGACGCGGTGCGGCACGGCGTGGCGTTCGCGCTGGCGCTGATCATCGTCGTGGCGCTGCACACCGTGCTGGGCGAGATGGTGCCGAAGAACCTGGCCATCGCCGGCCCCGAGCGGACGGCGCTGCTGCTGGTGCCCGCGCACCTGTGGTTCTGCCGGCTGGTCGCGCCGCTGCTGCGCGGCTTCACCGTGGTGTCCACGGCGGTGCTGAGGCTGGTGGGCGTGACGCCGAGGGAGGAGCTGGAGTCCGCGTACACGCGGGACGAACTGGCCCTGCTGATCGGGCAGTCGCGGCAGGAGGGGCTGCTGGAGGACTCCGAGCACCGGCGGCTCACGCAGACCCTGTCCTCGGCGGAGCGGACCGTGGCCGACGTGCTCGTGCCGCTGGACCGGATCACGTCGGTGTCGGCGCGGCCCACCATGGAGGAGGTCGAGGCGGCGGTGTCGACCACCGGCTTCTCCCGCTTCCCGGTCCGCGAGGGCGACCGGCTGATCGGGTACCTGCACGTCAAGGACGTGCTGGACCTCGCCGACGCGGACCCGTCCACGCGGGTGCCGCCGGGTCGGGTGCGCGGCCTGCCGCGGGTGCCGGCCGAGGCGAGCCTGGACGACGCGGTGGCGACGCTGCGGCGGTCGCAGAGCCACCTGGCGCAGGCCGTGTCGGCCGACGGCGTGGTGCGGGGCGTGGTGGCGTTGGAGGACCTGGTCGAGGAGTACGTCGGCACCGTCCGCGACGGCACGCACGTGCGCCGCGAGCTGTGACGGGCGGGTGGTTGGGGGTCTGGAACACCCCCCCCCCCGGGCCGTCCCCCCCCCCCGCCCGC
>NZ_JBHYXZ010000187.1:0-3168 GCF_042752395.1 Actinosynnema sp. NPDC059335
GGACCCCGGGTCCCGCGGTTCGACACGCGCGGCGGTCAGCGGTGGCGGTGGCCGATCGGGATCACCAGAGGGGCGCCGGAGACCGGGTCGGGGACGACGCGGGCGTCCAGGCCGAACACCTCCAGCAGGTTCGGCTCGGTCAGCACCTCCGCCGGCGGGCCGGCGACCACGATCCGGCCGTCCTTCATCGCGACCAGGCGGTCGGCGTAGCGGGCGGCCAGGTTCAGGTCGTGCAGCACCATCACCACGGTCCGGCCGTGGTCGCGGTGCAGCCGGTGCACCAGGTCCAGCACGTCGATCTGGTGGGCGAGGTCCAGGTACGTGGTCGGCTCGTCCAGCAGCAGCAGGTCGGTGCCCTGCGCCAGCGCCATCGAGATCCACGCCCGCTGCCGCTGCCCGCCCGACAGCTCGTCCACGGTCCGGTCGGCCAGCCCGGCCATGCCGGTCAGCTCCAGCGCCGACGCCACCGCCGCCTCGTCCTCCGGCGACCACTGCCGGTACCACGCCTGGTGCGGGTGCCGGCCGCGCGCCACCAGCTCCGCCACGGTCAGCCCCTCGGGGGCCTGCGGCGACTGCGGCAGCATCGCCAGCGCCTTCGCCACCTCGCGGGTGGGCGTCCGGTCGATCCGCTTGCCGTCCAGCAGCACCGCGCCGGACCGGGCGGGCAGCAGCCGGCCCAGGGCGCGCAGCAGCGTGGACTTGCCGCACCCGTTGGGCCCGATCACCGCCGTCACCGAACCGGACAGCACGTCCAGGTCCAGCGACGACACCACCAGCCGCTCCCCGTACCCGACGGACAGCGACTGCGCCCGCAGTCGAACAGCGGTCATACCCGTGCCTCCCGGCGACTCCGGACGAGCAGGTACATCAGGTAGGGCGCGCCGAGCACCGCGGTCACCACGCCGACCGGCAGCTCGAACCCGCCGAACGCCAGCCGCGCGACCAGGTCCGACACCACCACCAGCAGGCCGCCGACCACGGCCGACCCGAGCAGCGGCGGCGTCGCCGTGCCGGCCAGCCGCAGCGCGATCTGCGGCGACGCCAGCGCCACGAACGCCACCGGCCCGGCGGCGGCCGTCGCCACGGCGGCCAGCGCGACCGCGATGAGCAGCATCACGCTGCGCGCGCCGTTGAGCCGGACCCCGAGCCCGCGCACGGTGTCGTCGTCGAACTGCAGCGCGCCGAGCAGCCGCGCCCCGACCAGCGCCGCCGGGACGAGCACGGCCAGCGCCAACCCGACCGGCACGACGTGCTCCCAGCCGCGCCCGTTCAGGCTGCCGGTGATCCACACCATCACCCGCGCCGCGTCGGTCACGTCGCCCACGGTCAGCAGGTAGTGGGTGAAGTTGCCGGTCACGGCCGACACGCCGATGCCGACGAGCACCAGCCGGAACCCCTCGATGCCCCGCCGCCACGCCAGCCCGTACACCAGCAGGCCCGCGAGCAGCCCGCCGGCCAGGCTCGCCAGCGGCACGCCGACCGTCGCGAGCGTCCCGCCGACCGCGCCCATCGACCCGGCGAACGTGATCACGGTGACCGCGCCGGCGCCCGCGCCCCACGTCACGCCGAGGATGTCCGGGCTGGCCAGCGGGTTGCGGGCGATCGACTGGAACACCGCGCCCGCCACGCCCAGCGCCGCGCCGACGAACACGCCGGTCAACGCCCGGGGCAGGCGCAGGTCGAGCACGATGAACCGCTGGCCGCGCTGCCCGCCGCCGAGCAGCACGTCGAACACCTGCCCGAGCGGGATCGGGAAGTCGCCGCGGGCCACGCTCACCGCGCCCGCCAGCACCACCAGCCCCAGGCCGACGACCACCACGGCGAACGCCCGCCACCGCAGCGGCCCGGACACGGGGCCGAGCCGGAAACCCCTCACAGCGTCACCAGCCTCCGCCGCCGCACCAGGGCGATGAAGAACGGCGCGCCGACCAGGGCCAGCACCACCCCGACCTCCAGTTCCCCCGGTCGGGCGACGACCCGGCCGACCACGTCGGCGACGAGCAGCACGATGGCCCCGATCACCGCGGCGAACGGCAGCAGCCACCGGTAGTCCGGCCCCGTGAGCGCCCGCGCCGCGTGCGGCACCACCAGCCCGAGGAACCCGATCGGCCCGCACACCGCCACCGCGCCGCCCACCAGCAGGGTGGTCGCGGCCACCCCGACGACCCGGGTCAGCACCACCCGCTGCCCCAGCGAGCGGGCCACGTCGTCGCCGAGCGCCAGCGCGTTCAGCCCGGACGCGTTGAACGCCGCCAGCACCAGCCCGAGCAGCAGGAACGGCAGCACCTGCCACAGCAGCCCGAGGTCGCGCCCGGACACCGCGCCGACCTGCCAGAACCGGAACGCGTCCAGGCTCTGCCGGTCGAGCAGCACCAGCGCCGACACCAGGCCGTGCATGAGCGCGGTGACCGCCGCGCCGGCCAACGCCAACGTGACCGGCGTCGGCCCGGAGCGCCCCGAGCCGAGCAGGAAGACCACGACGCTGGCCACGAGCGCGCCCGCGAACGCGAACCACACGTACCCGTAGAGGCTGGTCACGCCGAGCGTGAAGATCGACAGGACGACGGCGAACGCGGCGCCCTGCGTCACGCCGAGGATGCCCGGGTCGGCCAGCGGGTTGCGGGTGTGCCCCTGCATCAGCGCGCCGCCGACGCCCAGCGCCACGCCGACCGCGATGCCGAGGAGCGTGCGCGGCACCCGCAGTTCGCGCACCACGAGGTCGTTCTCCAGCCCCGTGGGCGAGGTCAGCGCGTGCCAGACGTCGGCGAGCGGCACGTCCTTCGCGCCGATGGCCACGCTGGCGAGCGCGACCAGGACCAGGAGCCCGACCAGCAGGGCGAGGCGGGTGCTGCGGAGGGCCAACGCTCCAGCTCCTCCCACGGCGACCCGGACCTTCGGTGAGGTAAGCCTAACCGAACACGGTCCGAGCACCGCCGGGCACGCTCCGTGCCGCCGAACGGGCGAGCGGGGGCCGGCCCGTCGGCACGGGCGCGCCGCGCCGGGACGGCCGATCGAATTCGATCTTCCCGTGCCGCGGCCGGGCGGAAAACACCGAGGGGGGGGGGGGGTAAAAAGGCGGCCCCGCCTCGGGGGTGTTGTTTTTGGTGGGCCCCCGGGCCGCCCCCCCCCCGGCGCCCCCCCGGGGGTGGTGCGGCCACCCCCCCCCCC
>NZ_JBHYXZ010000187.1:3178-15035 GCF_042752395.1 Actinosynnema sp. NPDC059335
CTCGGGGGGGCCGCCCGGCCGGCAGGGGCGCCCCGCGGGGGGACGGCCCATCTACTTCGTTCTACCCGTGCGGCGCCGGGGGGCAAAACACCGAGGGGCGCCGGAACAAACCCGGCGCCCCTTCGTCGATTGACGTAATTGCGGTGCCCCGCGTCACGTCACACCGGCGTCAGCCCTGCTGGTGGTACGCCTCCAGCACCTCGGCCGGGATGCGCCCGCGGTCGGACACCTTCATCCCCTGCTTGCGCGCCCACTCCCGAATGGCCTGGTTCTGCTCGCGATCCGCCGAAGCCGGACGAGCCGCCTTCACACCGGCCGGACGACCCGGGCCGCGCTTGCGGCCGCCCGCCTTGCGGGCACTGGCGACGAAGTCGGCGAGAGCGTCGCGGAGCCGACCCGCATTGCTCGCGGAAAGGTCGATCTCGTAGGACACGCCGTCCAAACCGAAGCCGACCGTCTCCTCCGCCTTCCCACCGTCCAGGTCATCGACCAGGGTCACGGTGACCTTCTGCGCCATGCGTATCCTCCTGGACTCGAATGCGCGGTGTTCCCCGACCGCGACCTAAAGCATTGGCGAGTGCAGGTTAGCGCACAACTCCTGGAATGCGCTCCCCGGAGTCCGAGAAGTTACTCATTCCGGGCGCACGAGGGGGAACAGGATCGTCTCCCGGATACCGAGACCCGTGAGCGCCATCAGCAGCCGGTCGATGCCCATTCCGACGCCACCGGTCGGTGGCATTCCGTACTCCAGTGATCGCAGAAAGTCTTCGTCGACCGGCATGGCCTCGACGTCGCCGCCGGCCGCCAGTCGGGCCTGGGCTTCCAGCCGCTCGCGCTCGACCACGGGGTCCACCAGTTCCGAGTATCCCGTGGCCAACTCGAATCCGCGCACGTAGAGGTCCCACTTTTCGGCCACGCCCGGCCGGGTGCGGTGCTGGCGGGTGAGCGGCGAGGTCTCCACCGGGAAATCACGCACAAAGGTGGGCGCGTACAGGGTGTCGCCGACCAGGTGCTCCCACAGCTCCTCGACCAGCTTGCCGTGGCCGAGCTTCGGGTCGGTCTCCAACCCGTGCTTGTCCGCCAGCTCCCGCAGCCGCTCGGAAGAAGTTTCGGGCGTGACTTCTTCGCCCGCCGCATCGGACAACGAGTCGTACATGCTCAAGGTCGTCCACTCGCCGCCGAGGTCGTACTCGGAACCGTCGGCCAGCGTCACCACGTGCGAACCGGCGACGGCGAGCGCGGCTTCCTGGATCAGCTCCCGGGTCAGCACCGCGTTCGTGTCGTAGGTGGCGTACGCCTCGTAGTACTCCAACATCGAGAACTCGGGCGAATGGGACGAGTCCATGCCCTCGTTGCGGAAGTTGCGGTTGATCTCGAAGACCTTCTCGATACCGCCGACCACGCACCGCTTGAGGTACAGCTCCGGCGCGATGCGCAGGAAGAGGTCGATGTCGAGCGCGTTCGACCGGGTCACGAACGGCCGGGCGCTCGCGCCGCCCTGCAACGTCTGCAACATCGGGGTCTCGACTTCGATGAAACCGCGCCGGTGGAACGACTCCCGCAACGAGCGCACCACCGCGGCCCGGTTGCGCACCGTGTTCCGCGCCTGCTCGCGCAGGATCAGATCCACGTAGCGCTGCCGAATGCGGGTTTCCTCGGCGAGTTCCTTGTGCGCGACCGGCAACGGGCGCAACGCCTTCGCCGTGATCGCCCAGCGGTCCGCCATCACGGACAGTTCGCCGCGGCGGGACGTGATGACCTCGCCGTGCACGAATACGTGGTCGCCCAAGTCGACGTCGGACTTCCATTCGGCCAGCGCCTGCTCGCCCACGCCGTTGAGGCTCAGCATGGCCTGCAGTTCGGTGCCGTCGCCCTCGCGCAGCGTCGCGAAGCACAACTTGCCGGTGTTGCGGATGAACATGACGCGGCCGGTCACACCGACCACCTCGCCGGTCGACGTGTCCGGCTCCAGCCCCTGGTGGGCTTCCCGCACCTCGCGCAACGTGTGCGTGCGGGGCACTTCGACCGGATAGGGATCGACACCGCGTTCCAGCAGTCGCGCCCGCTTCTCCCGGCGGACCCTGAGCTGCTCGGGGAGATCGTCGTCGCTGGTCGCGGAACCGGTCGCTGGCTGCTCACTCACAGCACGAAGGGTACGGAAAGACCGCTCGGGAAATCGAACCGGATCTCACTAGGCTGTGGGTGGTGACCGGAGACGACTTGCGGGCCAGGCGGGCGAACTCCTTCGGAGCGCACGCGGCGGCATACGCGGAACACCGACCGGACTACCCCTCCGACGCCGTCCGCTGGGCGTTGGAGCCACTGGGCGAAGGCCCGCGCGACGTGCTCGACCTCGCCGCGGGCACGGGCAAGCTGACCGGCGGCCTGCTCGCCCTGGGCCACCACGTGACGGCGGTCGAACCGGACGAGGCGATGCTGTCGCAGCTGGTGCGCCACCACGGCGCGGCGCGCGCGTTGCCCGGCAGCGCCGAGCGCATCCCCGTGCCGGACCACACGGTCGACGCGGTCGTGGTGGGCCAGGCGTTCCACTGGTTCGACGCGCCGCGCGCGATGGCGGAGATCGCCCGCGTGCTGCGGCCCGGCGGCGTGCTCGCCTCGCTGTGGAACGACTTCGACGACTCGGTGCCGTGGGTGGCCGAGTTCGTCCGGGTCGCCCGCGCCGAAGTCGCCGTGCCGGACGTGGACACCGACCCGGTGCCGCGGCACGCGCTGTTCACCGACACCGAGGAGCGCGTCTTCAAGCACGCGCACCGGCGCACGGCCGAGACCGTGGTCTCGACCATCAACACGCACTCCCACGCGCTGGTGATCCCGGAGCAGGAGCGGGTCGACCTGAACCGGCGGATCCTCGCGTTCCTCAGGTCGCGCCCGGAAACCGCGCACGGCGAGTTCGACTTCCCCCTGACCACCTACGTCAAGCGGCTGCGGCGGACCGCCTGACCGTCAGACCCGGTTGCGCTCGAACACCAGCCGCAGGCCCAGCAGCGTCAGGTCCGGCACGTGCGACTGGATGGTGGCCGACTCCGACACCACCAGGGGCGCGAGGCCGCCGGTCGCGATCACCGCGACCGGGCCGGGTTCGCTGAGCTGCAACTCGTCCACGATCCGCCGCACCAGGCCGTCGACCTGGCCGACGAACCCGTAGACGATGCCGGACTGGAGGCACTCCACGGTGTTCTTGCCGATCACCGACCGGGGCCGCACCAGCTCGACCTTGCGCAGCTGGGCCGCGCGCGCGGCGAGCGCGTCCACGGAGATCTCGATGCCCGGCGCCAGCGCGCCGCCGAGGAACTCGCCCTTGGCCGAGATCACGTCCAGGTTCGTGGACGTGCCGAAGTCGACCACCACGCACGCCGTGCTGTGCAGGTGGTGCGCGGCCAGCGTGTTGATCACCCGGTCGGAGCCGACCTCCTTGGGGTTGTCCACCAGCAGCGGCACGCCGGTGCGCACGCCCGGCTCCACCAGCACCTTGGGCACGCCCGAGTAGTACCGGCCGAGCATCACCCGCAGCTCGCGCAGCACCGCGGGCACGGTGGACAGCGCGGAGATGCCGGTGATCTTGTCGGCGTACTCGCCGAGCAGGCCGCGCATGGTCAGCGCCAGCTCGTCGGCGGTCATCCGGGCGTCGGTGCGCATCCGCCAGTCGCGGACCAGCTCGGCGGAGTCGCCCGTCCCGTCGTACAGGCCGAGCACGATGTTGGTGTTGCCGACGTCGATGGCGAGCAGCACAGCGCGTTCCCCCTAGTCCTCGGCCTGGATCAAGGCGTCCAGCGCCGCCGCGTCCTCGGTCTCCGCCGCCACCGGTTCCGGCGTGGCGGTGGTGGACCCGTTCACCAGCCCGGAGCCCTCCGGCGCGTGCGCCGGGTCCGCGCCGAGGTCGACCACCTTGTTGTCGGCGTCGACGAAGACGACCTTCGGCCGGTACGCCCGCGCCTCGGCGTCGTCCATCTGCCCATAGGCGATGAGGATCACCAGGTCGCCGGGCTTCACCAGGTGCGCCGCCGCGCCGTTGATGCCGATCACGCCGGTGCCGCGGGCGCCGGGGATGACGTAGGTCTCCAGGCGCGCCCCGTTGGTGACGTTCACGATCGCGACCTGCTCGCCGGCCAGCAGGTCGGCGGCGTCCATCAGGTCCTCGTCCACCGTGACGGAGCCGACGTAGTGCAGGTCGGCCTGGGTGACGGTGGCCCGGTGGATCTTCGACTTGAGCATGGTGCGGAACATGGCGGTCCCCTTACTCGTCACCGGTGCCGAGCAGCACGGCGGCGTTGTCGATCAGGCGGGTGGAGCCGACGCGGGCGGCCACCAGCAGGCGGGCGTCGCCGTTCTCGGGGGCCGGGCCGAGGTCGGGCGCCCGCAGCTCCAGGTAGTCGAGGTCGACGCCGGGCGCCGCGGCGAGGGTGTCCCGCGCGGCCCGGAGCACGGCGTCCGCGCCCTGCCCGCTGACGTACGCGCCCGCCACCAGGGCGGCGGACAGCGCGGTCGCGGCGGAGCGCTCCTCTTCGGACAGGTAGCGGTTGCGCGAGGACAGCGCCAGGCCGTCCGGCTCGCGCACGGTCGGCACGCCGACCACGTCCAGCGGGAAGTTCAGGTCCCGCGCCATCCGGTGGATCAGCGTGAGCTGCTGGTAGTCCTTCTCGCCGAACACCGCGTACGTCGGCTGCACGATGTTGAACAGCTTGGCGACCACGGACAGCACCCCGGCGAAGTGGCCGGGCCTGGCGCGGCCCTCCAGCTCGTCCCCGAGCGGGCCGGGGTCCACGGTGATCGTGCTGCCGGGCGGGTACATGTCCTCCACCGACGGCGCGAACACCAGCCCGACGCGCTCCTCGCGGCAGACGTCCACGTCGGCCTCGAAGCTGCGCGGGTAGCGGTCGAAGTCCTCGTTCGGCCCGAACTGGGTCGGGTTCACGAAGAGGGAGACGACGACCACGGTGTTCTGCATGACGTGCGCTTCGCGGATCAGCTTGCGGTGGCCCTCGTGCAGCGCGCCCATGGTCGGCACCAGGGCGATGTTGCGGCCGGCCGCCTTCAACGCCCTGGTGACGCGGCGCAGCCGCGCCGGGTCGCGGTGCACCGTCACGTCGTTCGGCGTGTAGTCGTCCTTGGTGAGCGGCTTGGTCATGCCTGTCCTTCGAGGGTGGTGCGGACGTCGGCCGCGAGGTCGGGCTTGAGCAGCCCGGCGGCCTGGGCGCGCGCCGCGGTGCGGAGCGCGAGGACCCGGTACGCGGGCAGGGTGTCCGGTCCGCCGCCGGCGGCGACGTCGCCGAGGACGGCCAGGTGCTTGGCCACGGTGCCCGCGTCGCCGCGCGCGACGGGTCCGGTGAGGGCGCGGTCGCCGTGCCGCAGCGCGTTGTCCAGCGCGGCGGACAGCAGCGGGCCGAGCATCCGCTCGGCGTCCGCGATGCCCGCGCCGCGCAGCAGGTCCGCGCAGTCGGCGACCAGCGTGATCAGGTGGTTCGCGCCGTGCGCGAGGGCGGCGTGGTAGAGCGGGCGGGCGGCCTCGGGCACGCGCACCGGCTCGGCGGACATCTCCACCACCAGCGCCTCGCCGACGCGCCAGGCGATCTCGTCGTCGTCGGCCGCGGTGACGCCGACCGAGCAGGCGGTCACCCGCTGCACGTCCTCGGCGCGGCCGGTGAACGTCATCACGGGGTGCAGCGCCACGCACAACGCGCCCAGCCCGGCGGCGGGCCGCAGCACGTCCACGCCCTGCGCGCCGCTGGTGTGCACGACGATCTGCCCGGCGCGCAGCGACCCGGTGGCGACGAGACCGCGGACCAGGCCCGGCAGCTCGTCGTCGGGCACGGCGAGCAGCACCAGGTCGGCGGAGGCGGCGACGTCCGGGGGCGGCAGCACGGGCACGTCCGGCAGGAGCTCCTCGGCCCGGCGCAGCGAGTCGCGGGAAACGGCGGCGACGGCGCTCACGACGTGCCCGGCTCGGGACAGCGCGGCGCCGAGCACCGAGCCCACCCGGCCGGCCGAGATCACTCCCACGGCCAACCGCGCGGGGCGGGGGGTCGCGTCCATGCGACGTACTCCTTCACGCGGCGTTCCAGTCCCGGAGGCCGGGTACCGGACGACGGCCGCGAGCGTAATCCGGTGGGTGGCGATCAACCGTCAACTGCGACGAACACCACCCGCGGCCCGCAACGCGCCCGGCGCGTCGACGGCCGCCTGACGTGCGGCGACGAGGGCGGCGAGCAGCTTGGCGTGACGTTCGTCCGCGTCGTGGCCCGCCGTGCCGTTGGCCATGCGGTGGCGCAGGAACGCCAGTTCCGTCACGGCCACCTGGTAGCCCGCGACCGCCTTGGCCGCCTCGTCGCCGGTCTTGCGCTTGACCGTGCGCCGCCACCGGCCGCGGCCCTGGAGCGAGGCCAGCAGGGTCACCTCGCTGGTGGCGATCCACTTGTTGGCCGCCATGGCGGGCAGCTGCGCGGCGACGATCCGCTGCTCGCGGCGGCGCTGCCAGACGACCATGAGCACCATGCCCGCGAAGATCGGCACCATGATCAGGAAGTACAGGTTGATGAAGGTCGAGCCGGTGCCGACGGTGGTGGAGAAGTTCCACAGCGAGTGCAGGCCGGCCGCGCCGAGGTAGCCCAGCACCGGCGCGACGACCCGCAGCGCCCGGTTCGCGGTCACCGCCGCGATGCCGATGCCGATGCCCGTCATGGACGTGAACAGCGGGTGCGCGAACGGCGACAGCACGCCGCGCAGGATGAACAGCGCGATCACGCCGCTGCCCAGGTCGCCGAAGCCGCTGTCGGAGAAGACGCGGGCGAAGTACCAGATGTTCTCGGTGAACGCGAAGCCCGCCGCCGTGACGCCCGCGTACACCACGCCGTCCACCACGCCGTCGAACTCGTGCCGGCGGCGCAGGAACAGCACGACGATGAACGCGGCCTTCGCGGCCTCCTCGGTGATCGGCGCGCCGATCACGGCGGCGAACGTGCTGCCGTCGTCGCCGTTGATCAGCTGGCCGAGGACGTGCGCGGTCTGGTTGAACACCAGCGAGGTGATCGTCGCGCCGCACGCGCCCCAGAAGAACGCCAGCAGCAGGATCTTCGCGGGCTCCGGCTCCCAGCGGTCCACCCAGAGGGAGGCGCCCAGCACCACGAGCACGGGCAGCAGCGCGGCGACCGCCCCGACCAGGATCGGCAGCAGGCCGATCCTGCTCGTGCCCAGGCCGAGCAGCACCAGCCCGCACACGCCCAGCGCGATCAGACCCAGGACCGGGAGCAGCACGGTCCAGCGTTGCCGGTCGACGCGCTTGCGGGTGGGAGTCGTCACGGTGGGAAACCTTAAAGGGACACTTGACCGGTGGTGGACTGGGAAGCCCTGTGGCGGGAGGCGCTCTACGGGCCGTCGGGGTTCTTCACCCGCGGCGAGGTGCCGGCCGACCACTTCCGCACCGCGCCGCTCGTGGGCGCCGAGCTGGCCGAAGCGCTGCTCGTGCTGCTCGATCGGGTGGACTTCGCGCTCGGCCGGCCCGCCCGGCTCGACTTCGTCGACGTGGGCGCGGGCGGCGGCGAGCTGGCGGCGGCCGTGCGGGCGGGCGCGACCGGTTCCGTGGCGGCGCGGCTGGTGGTGACGGCGGTGGACGTCGGGCCGGCGCGGTCCCTGCCGGGGGTGCGGTGGACGGCCGCGCTGCCGTCGTCCGTGCACGGGCTGCTGGTCGGGCACGAGTGGCTGGACGCGGTGCCGTGCCCGCTGGTCGTCGGACCGGTGTCGCACCCCTGGCTCGACCGGTGGTGGCCGGTGGGCGAGGGCGAGCGGGCCGAGGTCGGGGAGCCCCGGGACGCGGCGTGGGCGGACGCGGTGTCGCGGGTGGCGCGCGGCGCGGCGTTGGCGGTGGACTACGGGCACGTGCGGGCCGACCGGGCGGCGGGGCGGTACGCGGCGGGCACGTTCGCGGCGTACCGGGGCGGGCGGCGGGTGGAGCCGGTGTTCGACGGGAGCTGCGACCTGACCGCGCACGTGGCGCTGGACGCGTGCGCGGAGGCGGCGGGCGGGGACCGGGTGCTGGTCTCGCAGCGGGACGCGTTGGCGGCGCTCGGCCTCTCGGGCGCGGTGACCGCGGCGGCCGGTCCGGGGTGGCTGGCGGCGGCGGAACGGGCGTCCCGGATCGCCGAGCTGCGCGCCCCCGGCGGGCTGGGGTCGTTCGGGTGGCTGCTGCACGGGGTGGGCGTGCCGGTGTCGTCCCTGCTGCCGCCCCTGCCCCCGTGGCGGCCCTGAGCCCTACAGCGACCAGGGCGGGGTGATCCGCTCGTCGCCGACCAGGCCGGTGATGCCGACCGACGTCGCGACCAGCACCTTCGCCGGACCGCCGACGAGCTGGAACTCCACGTGCGGCGGCACGACGACCGTCTCGCCGGCGCCCGCGTCCACCCCGTTGACCGTCACCCGCCCCTCCAGGACGTGGAAGACCTCCTCGCGGTCGACCCGGTGCCGCTCGCTCGCCGCGGCCGGGGGCACCTCGACGGTCCACAGGAGGATCTGCGTGCTGCCGCCCCGCGACGGGCTGGCGTGCGGCCGGAACACGAAACCGTGGCGCTCGAACATCGCTCTCCCAACTAGTCAATTTGGTTGTCTAGTTGCAGACTAGGCGACCGTGGAGCCCGTGTCGATGCTGTTCGCCAGGACGTTCCGCGTGATGACCGACCGGTTCCACGACCGGCTGGCCGACCGCGACCTCGAACCCCTGCGCCCGGCGCACGGCTTCGTCTTCCGCTACCTCGCCGCGCAGCCCTCGGCGACCGCCGTCGACCTCGCCGCGCACCTGGGCGTGTCCAAGCAGGCCGCCACCAGGACCGTGGCCGAGCTGGTCGAGTGGGGCTACGTCCACCGCGCGCCGCACCCGACCGACCGCCGCGCCCACGCCCTGGCCCTCACCGGCAAGGGCCGGGCCTACCTGCGGATGGCCGACGAGCTGTGGGCCGAGCTGGAGGAGGAGTTCGGCGCGGTCGTGGGCGCGGAGCGGCTGGCCGTGCTGCGCGAGGCGTTGCGGACCTACCTCGCGGACGCGGACGGCGGCATCCGCCCGGTGTGGTGACCGCGACGGCCGATGACCGCCGGCGGCGCCCACCGCCGCGCACGAGGGTGGGGCGCATGAGAATCCACGCCCTGCCGGACGACGTGCTGACCCGCGCCCGCGCGCTCGCCGGCGCCGACGCGCACCACGAGCTGCACGCCGAGTCACCCGGCGCCCCGCTGCGCTGCTGCCTGCGCAAGGCCGGACCGGGCGAGCCGGTGGTCCTCTTCCGGCACACCCCCGCGACCGGCCGGGGCCCGTACGAGGAACTGGGCCCCGTCTTCGCGCACGCCGAACCGTGCGCCGGGCCCGCGACCACCCGCGGGTTCCCCGAGGCGTTCCGCCACTCGCCGCGCACCCTGCGCGCCTACACCGCCGAGGGCCGCATCCACGGCGGCGAGGTCGTCGCGCCGGAGCACCTCGACGACCGCGTCGCCGCGTGGCTCGACGACCCGGAGGTCGCCGCGGTGCAGGTGCGCAGCGTCTCCCACGGCTGCTTCCTGTTCGCCGTCACCCGCGACTGAGGCCGGCCACCGGCGGCCGTGCGACGATGCACCGGTGGAGATCACCGTGGGCGTCGGCGCGGGCGCCCGGCACCTCGGGGTCGACCGGGTGGTCGACCTCGGCCCGCTGCACCCGTCGGCGCACGGCGCGTACCGGCTGCGGCTGGAGGTCCGCGACGACGAGGTCGTCACCGCCGCCACACCCCTGGTCGGCCACCTGCACCGGGGCGCGGAGAAGCTGTTCGAGGTCCGCGACTACCGGCAGGTGCTCACCCTGGCCAACCGGCACGACTGGCTCGCCGCGTTCTGCAACGAGCTGGCCGTCGCGCTCGCCGTCGAGCGGATGACCGGCATGGACGTGCCGCCCCGCGCCCAGGCGCTGCGGGTGCTGCTGTGCGAGCTGAACCGGATCATGGCGCACCTGGTGTTCCTCGCGCCGCTCACCGGCGCGCGCGACCGCGACGCCGTGCAGGCGGTCATGGAGGAGGCGTCGGGCGGCCGGATCCACTTCATGGCCAACCGGATCGGCGGCCTGCGCGAGGACGTGCCGGCCGGGTGGACGGACCGCGTGCGCGAGGTGCTGTCCACTGTGGACCCCGGTGAGGCCCCGGAGGGGTTGGCGGGCCTCGGGGTGCTGACGCGGGACGCCGCGCTCGCGTTCGGCGTGACCGGACCCGTCGGCCGGGCGTCCGGAGTGGACTTCGACCTGCGCCGCGACGACCCGCTGCCCGGCTACCGGGAACTGGACGTGCGGCCCGTGGTCCGGACCGCGGGCGACGCGCTGGCCCGCGTCCGGTGCATGGTGGACGAAGTGCGCCAGTCCGTCGCGCTGGCCCACCGGTGCCTCGACCGGCTGCCGGCCGGGCCGGTCAACCTGCGGCTGCCCAAGGCGATCAAGGCGCCCGAGGGGTCGGTCTACACCTGGGTCGAAGCGCCGCTGGGCACGTCCGGCGTGCACCTCTCGTCCCGGGGCGAGAAGACGCCGTGGCGGCTGAAGCTGCGGACGCCGTCGTTCAACAACGTCCAGGCCCTGTCCGCGCTGCTGCCCGGCACGCGGGTGGCCGACCTGCCCGCGGTGCTCGGGTCGTTCGCCGTGGTCGTCGGCGACATCGACAAGTAGGGCTAGTCGTCGCGGCGGCGACGGCGGCGGGGCGAGTCCGCGCCGCCGAACGCGGCCAGCAGCTCGCTGACCGACTTGCCGTCCGCGTGCGCCCCGGCGGGCTCGACCGGTTCGGGCGCGCTGCGCCGGCCGGCCGGCCCGGCCGCGTCCTCCCATGCGTCCCAGCGCTCCTCGGCCCGACGCCGGCCACCCGGTTCCGCCGCGGGCTCGGCCGCCCGCCGACGCCCCTCGGCCGGCGTCACGGACGCCGACGCGGAGTCCGCCGACCGCCCGCCGACCGCCTCCCGCGCGCCCCCGACCGGCTCGGCCGCGCGCCGCGACCGCCGCCCGTCGTCCTCGACCGGCGTCCGCCGCGCGGGTTCCGCCGGCCGGGCCGCCACCGGGACGTGCTCACCGGTCGGCTCGGCGCGCGACCCGGGGCGGTGCGGCTCCGCGACCGGGCGGTGCTCCGCCGGCTCCACCCGCGCGCCGGAACGACGACTCTCGGCGACCGGGTCCGGACGGCCCACCGGCCGGTGGTCACCGGTCAACTCGGCCCGCGTCACCGGCCGCCGCACGTCGGCGGGCCGGTGCTCACCGGTCAACTCCGACCGCGTCACCGGCCGCCGCACGTCGGCAGGCTGGTGCTCACCGGTCAACTCCGACCGCGTCACCGGCCGCCGCACGTCGGCAGGCTGGTGCTCACCGGTCGACTCCGACCGGGTCACGGGCCGGTGCGCCTCGGCGGGGCCCGCCGGCCGCCGCACCTCGGTGGGCCGGTCCTCCCCCGGCAACTCCGACCGGGTCACGGGCCGCCGCGCGTCCGCCGGCCGGTGCTCGGCGGCCGGCTCCACCCGCGCGGTCACCGGTCGCCGCACGTCCGCCGCGGCCTGCTCCCGCGGCTCGCCGGTCCCCGGCGTGCGCCGCGCCGCGCCACCGGCGGCCTCGGGACGTCGCGCCGGCCCCTCGACCACCGCGTCCCGGCTGATCATCTCGGTCCGCTCGGCCACCCGGCTGCGCCGCGGCGCGGCGTGCTCCGTCTTGGCCGGCTCCGCGGGTTCCGCGGGCCGCCCCGCCGGCGCGGCCAGGCGCGCCGCCACGTCCCGACCCACCCGCTCCGTCGCGTCGGGCTTCGGCGGCTCGCGCCGCACCACGGGCGGCGCCGGGCGCGGCTGCGCCGGCGCCCGCGCGGGTTCCCGG
>NZ_JBHYXZ010000188.1:0-11446 GCF_042752395.1 Actinosynnema sp. NPDC059335
CGGTCGCTGGCTCCCGGGGGCCGGCTGCTGGTCGCTGGCTACCGGTGGCCGGCTGCTGGTCGCTGGCTACCGGTGGCCGGCTGCTGGTCGCTGGCTGCTGGTCGCCGCTCGCTCGCCGCCGGGCCGGCTTGGCCGCTGGCTGGCTTGGCCGCTGCCCGCTGGCCGCTGGCCGCTGGCCGGCTTGGCCGCCGCCCGCTGGCCGCCGCCCGCCCGCCACCCGCCGGCAGCCAAGAGCCGGAAGCTCTCGCCGGAGCCGGAAGCTGTGCCGCCGAGAGCCGGACACCGGCCGCCGGGCCGCCGGCGGTGGTTGGCGGTGCCGGGTGCGGGTGGCCTTGCGGGTCCGGGGTGCCGCCGCCGGTGGAGCGGGTCGGGAAGGCCGGGGGAGGGCGGCGCACGCCGGTCGGTGTGCGCCGCCCCCGCGGTCAGCGGCAGGTGTGCGCCTCGTACGGCGCGTTCAGCTCGACCGACCGCGCCTCGCCGTCCACCGTCGCCGTGGCGGTGACCGTCACCGACCCCGCCGGCAGGTTCCGCTCGTGCGTCATGAACGGGTGCGAGCGGGTCTTGCCCGGCTTCACGTCGTCGAACGACTTGCTGCCGTACGGCGTCTTCACCGTGACGTCGACCGGCACCGCCTCGTGGTTCGTCACCTCGACGGTGAGCTTCGCGTTCGGCCCCGCGCACCGGGTGTGCGCGGACGCGCCCACCGCGACCGGGAACCTCGCCACGCCCAGCCGGGCCAGCTCCAGGCTGAGCGCCCGCTCCGGCGCGTCGAGCTGGTTCTGGGTGCCGAACCGGGACGCCCGCACCGCCTTGGCCTTCGCCAGCGCCTCGCGCATCGCGGTCCACGCGTCCGCCGGGTAGTGGTCGCGGTCCAGGCGCTCGGCGTGGGCGATCGCCGCGTCCAGGGCGTTGGTGTCGAGCGGCTTGCCCTCGGCGGTCACCGTGTCGCTGAGCAGGTAGTGGTCGAAGTCCACGTGCCCGCCCGCCTGCCGGGTCGCGTAGTTGAACAGGCCCCACCGGTGGCCCATGAAGTGCGCCAGGCTGCCGTCCAGCGCCTGCGGCCCGACCCGGTCGCCGAGCTGGTGCCACGACAGGCCGTCCAGGCTGTAGTAGAACGTCGTCCAGCCCTGCCCGGTCGGCGCGTCGAACCGGACGTCGCCCTTGAGGTGCACCTCGGTGGCGTCGCCCAGCGGCACCTCGGTGCCCGGCACGAACGCCTCCGCCGTGGCCTGGTCGAAGGCGACCGGGAACGGCTGCACCCGGTTCACCACGCCGACCGTGCGCTGCCCGTTGACGCGCTTCACCGCGACGTAGGAGAAGCCCCGGTTGTACATCGCCAGGCCGGCGACGTCGCCGTCCCGCATCCCGGAGACGTCGAGCTTCGTCTCCGCCGACCCCTTCGGGCCGAAGACCCGCTGCGACAGCGTGTTGCGGGCCTCCTCGAACCACGTCAGCTCGGCCCGGTTCGACAGCTTGGTGTAGACGTAGTCGCCGGTGACGACCTTGCCGGTGGTGAGCCGCAGCCAGCCGTCGCGGTCGGTCAGCGACCAGTGGCGGTTGTCCGGCGCGTGGTTCCACTCCCAGACCAGGCCCAGGCGCGAGCCGTTGGGCTCGACCTCCTCCCGGGTCGGGTGCTCGGTGGTCACCGGCTGCCCGACGACCGACACGTCGTCCAGCAGGTACTCGACGCTCGACGACGGCGGCTGCGGGTTGGCCCACGGCGTCTCGACGGCGAACTTCACCTTGGCGGTCGCGGCGTTGGCGGGCACGGTGTACCGGCCGGAGACCGTGGTCCACCGACCCGCCGGCACGTCACCGGACGCCATCACCTGCACGCCCGACCCCCAGTCCGCGACCAGGTTGAACCGCACGCTCGCCGGCCCGGCGGAGTACTTGACCTTCGCCGACACCGCGTAGGTCACGCCGCGCTGCAACACCCCGTCCAGGGACTGGTTCGGCCCCGAGCCGTTGAGCGTCCGGTTGGCCACCCGGAGGGCCGTCGACCCGCCGGCGGCGTCGGTCGGATCGAGCGCGAGCGTCGCGCCGAACTGACCGGCCCACGGCGACACCGAGCCGTCCTCGAAACCGGGGTTGCGCACCAGCTCCACGCCGAGCAGCGACTCGTCGAACTCGGGCGGCTCGGGGATGGTCCACCGCTCGTCCATGTACGCCTTGTGCGGCGCGTCGTTGGCGAAGTCGTCCGAGGCGACGACGGCCTTCTGCCGCTCCAGCGCCGCCTGCGCCGGGCTCAGCTCGATCGGCTTGGCGAACACCCCGTTCACCGGCACCACGCCGCGGTCGCCGAACGTCGGCCAGCCGTCCTGCCAGGTCGCCGGGATGAGCGCCGGGATGCGGCCGACCGGGAACGAGTCGCGGAAGAACATGCCGTACCAGTCGGTCCGGCCGCCGTCGCGGGCGATCGGCACGAGGCTGCCCTGCGCGAAGCCGTTCGAGTTCAACGCGCCACGCGCCTCGTACGGGTTGGCGCCGTCGGCCGTCGCGTACCGCCCGAGCAGGTGCGGCGAGCGGAACAGGACCACCTGCCGGCCCTGCCCCGACGGCCACGTGATGATCACGATGTAGTAGTTGCCGTCGATGTACTGCACCTGCGCGCCCTCGAACAGCCCGCCGAGGAACGGCGAGCCGGGGTAGTCGGCCGGCCGCAGGATGTTCGGGTACTCCGCGACCACGCGGGTCAGCCCGGGGTCCAGCTTCACCGCGCTGGTCGAGCCCGACCCGTAGAAGATGTACGGCGTGCCGCCGTCCCGCTCGTCGAAGAACAGCGACGGGTCGTGGAACGCGCGGCCCAGGGGCAGCCGCGTCCACGCGCCGTTCTCGATGTCGTCGGTGCTGTAGAGGTAGGAGCCGCCGAGGTTGTTGGTGTTGAACGCGACGTAGAACCGGCCGGCGTGGTAGCGCAGCGACGACGCCCACTGGCCCTGCCCGTAGGAGTTCTGGCCGTTGCGCAGCGAGAACGAGTCGCCGATGTCCGCCCGGTCGAAGACGTAGTTGACGATCTCCCAGTTGACGAGGTCGTACGACTTCATGATCGGCGCGCCGGGGCTCAGGTGCATGGTCGTGCTGATCATGTAGTAGAGGTCGCGGCCCTCGTCGTTCTCCGCCGCCGGCACGCGCTCCACGCTGACGTCCGGCACGTCGGAGTTGAGCAGCGGCACGGAGTAGGTCCCGTCGCCCCGGTCGGTCGACGTGTACGACGGCTTCGGGGACCACTCGCCCGCCGCCCGGGCGGGCGGGCCGACCGACGCGAGGGACGCGGCGAGCAGGGCGGTGACCGCGAGGGCGGTCAGCAGCACGCGCCCCGGGCGCCGGACGAGCGGACGAAGGCGGGCGGTCAGCGGCATGGACGACTCCAGACGCGGTGTGGGCGGCGAACCGTGCGGTGGGGAGGCGGTCGGGGACCGGCCGGCGGCGCGTTCCACCGGCGGAACGCGCCACGCTGTCCACTCAGGACAGAGCAGAGCGGTGTCCGAAACTTTCGGACACGGCCGACCACGGGCGCTGTGATCGCTAACATGTCGCCCGCGTCGGCCACGCTGCACGTGGTGTGTCGAAGTAACAGGGTTTGGTCAAAACGGTCAATATCGTGTTGCCGGACAGTGTTAGCGATAACACAAATGGGTGTCAAGCCTGTCGCCCGAGTGGACGGTTGCCGTCCACACGCGACGGTCGGCTGCTAAAGAAAGACGGCTCAACATTTAGCGCACAGCCGCGTTGACTGGCCAAAACCCGCTGGATAGATTGACGTGTCGATCACCGTCGATCGGCGGGGGGTTCGAAACTTTCGGTCGTCGGTGGACGTCCACGCGGCGGTGCCCGGTCGGTGTTCGCGCCGGGGCCGGCCCGGTGCGACGGGACCGGCGGCGCGGTCGCGCGTGGATGGGGCGGGTTGTGGAGAACAGGACATCCGGTGCGCCCGCGATGGCTGACGTCGCCCGGCTCGCCGGGGTCTCGCACCAGACCGTGTCGCGGGTGCTCAACGGCCACCCGTACGTCCAGGAGCAGACGCGCCTGCGCGTGCAGGCGGCGATCGAGGAGCTGGGCTACCGCCCGAACCGGGTCGCCCGCGCGCTGGTGACGGGCCGCTCGCAGCTGATCGGCGTGGTCGCCCAGAACACCACCCTGTGCGGCCCCATCTCGCTGCTCGCGGCGTTCGAGCAGGTGGCGGCGGAAGCCGGGTTCGTGGTGACCGCGCACCGGGCCAACGTGCTGGACCGCGAGTCGATCACCAAGGCCCTGGAGCGGCACCGCGACCAGCGGGTGGCGGGCATCGTCGTCATCGCGCCGACGGCCTCGGCGCACGACGCGGTCGACGCCGTCCCGCCGAGGGTCCCGCTGGTGATGGTCGACGGCGACTCCCGGCGCGAGACCCCGACGGTGACCGTCGACCAGGTGGCGGGCGCGATCGCCGCGACCGAGCACCTGTTGGAGGCGGGCCACCGCACGGTGTGGCACGTGTCGGGTCCGCCGGACTGGTTCGACAGCGCGGGCCGGATCGAGGGCTGGCGGATGGCGCTGGAGGCCGCGGGCGCGGAGGTGCCGCCGATCGTGCCCGCGGACTGGAGCGCCGCGTCGGGGTACCGCGCGGGCCAGGTGCTCGCCCGGATGCCGGAGGTGACGGCGATCTTCGCGGCGAACGACCACCTGGCGCTGGGCATCCTGCGGGCGATGAGCGAGCGGGGCCGCAAGGTGCCGCAGGACGTGAGCATCGTGGGCTTCGACGACGTGCCGGAGGCCGCCTACTTCATCCCGCCGCTGACGACCGTCCGGCCGGACTTCGCCGCCGTCGCCCGCGACGCCCTGGCCCTGCTGATGGCGGGGATCGAGGGGACCGAGGTCGCCGGGCTGCGGCGCGTCACCCGCCCCACCCTCGTGCCGCGCGACAGCGTCCGCCCGCCGTCGCGGTGAGGGCGCGGGCGCTCAGCCCGCCCCGTTCGTCGCGATCACCACCGCGGCCCGGGTGGTCCAGCCCAGGGACGCGTAGAGCGCCCGGCCGTCCGGGCTCGCGACCAGGACGCCGTCGCGCGCGCCCAGGTCGACGGCACCCTCGGCCAGGGTCGCCATCACCACGCTGCCCAGGCCGCGGCGGCGGTGGGCCGGCGCGGTCTCGATCCGGTCGAAGACGGCGTCGCCGCGGCCGACGGCGGCCTGACCGCGCGCCGCCGGCGCGTCGGATCCGTGCCCGTGCCACACCTCGACCGTGAGCAGGCCCGTCCCGCTGGTCGTCGTCCGCGCCCGGTAGGGCGACGGGGCCGTGCGCGGGGGATGGGTGGCCAGGGCGCGGGTCATCAACCACTCGCGGGTGGCCTTGACGTGCAGGCCGGCGTCGCGGAGGACCGGTTCGACCTCGTCGGGGCGCGTCGTCGGCACGGTCAACCAGGTCGGGTCGCGGTCGCCGGCGGCTTCCCCGGCCAACGCCCGCAGACCGGGCAGGTGGTCCGGGCGCAACGCGACGATCTCGCGGTGGCGGCCGGGCCGGCGTGGCAGGAGGTGCAGCGCCTCGCGCTCCTCGCGCGGTGGTTCCCAGCCCCGGCACGCGCGCCAACCCCGCTCCCAGCGGCGCACGAGGTCGGTCAGGTCGGCGTCGGTCGCCGGGGAACGGGTCGTCATCGTTGCCACTCTATTGCAACAACGTCGGCGACGGTGCTCAGGCGGTCCCGGGGGTGTGCCGGACGGTCAGCAGGGCTATGTCGTCGGGCGCGGGGTGGTCGCCGATCAGCGTGTTCATGATCCGGACGCAGGCCGTCTCCGGCGGCGCGGGCGTCACGACCTCCCGGAGCTTCTCCAGCCCGCGGTTCAGCTCCTGCCCGCGGCGCTCCACCAGCCCGTCGGTGTAGAGGGCGAGCAGCGCGCCGGTCGGCACGTCGAACCGCGTGCTCCGGCGGCCGGTGACGGCCAGGTGGTAGCCGACGGGCGGGCCGACCGGGGCGTCCACGAACCGCGCCGGCTGGTCCGCCCGGGCCAGGATCGGCGGCAGGTGCCCGGCCAGCGCGAGGTCCGCCTGTCCGGTGCCCCGGTCGATGACCGCGTAGGCGACCGTGGCCATGGTGTGCTTCTCGAAGTGGCTGGCCTTGCGGTCGAGCTTGCCGAGCACTTCTGCGGGTTCGGCGAACTCCAGCGCGTAGGCGCGCAGCGCGCTGCGCAACCGCCCCATCACGATCGCGGCCGGCAGCCCGTTGCCCGCCACGTCGCCGATGACCAGGCCGAGGCGGTCGTCGGGGAGGTCGAACACGTCGTACCAGTCGCCGCCGACACCGCTGTCGGTGCCGGGGACGTAGCGGGCGGCCAGCTCCCAGTCGGCGGTCGACGGCAGCGTGCTCGGCAGGAGGCTTTCCTGGAGCATGGTGGCGGCCGCCCGCTCGGAGTGCGACCGGTGCATGTGCGCGGCGGTGGCGAGCCGGTCGGCGACCAGTTGCAGCAGCTCGATCTCCCCGTCGCCGAACCTGCGCGGGGTGGTGCTGCCGACGTGCAGCACGCCGATCAGGTCGCCCTGCGCGACCATCGGCACGCCCAGCAGCACCTTGAGGCCGCGCTCCCACAGCAGGGGGTTGACCACGGTGGACTCGTCGACGTGGTCGAGCCACACCGGTTCCCGCAGGTGGGCGACCCGCCCGGCGAAGCCCGAGCCGACCGGCACCCGGACGCCCTGGAAGACCTCGGCCTCCAAACCGGACGCCGCCTTGGCGACGAGTTGCCTGCCGGAGGTGTCGATCAGCAGGACGGTGGCCGTGTCGACCTCGAACAACTCGCGCACCTGCCACAGCAGGACCTCCAGCACCTTGTCCAGCTCCAGCTGGCGCAGGGCGCTGTCGGTGACGGCCTCCAGCACGCGCAGGCGCATCTCCGGCCTCTGCGGATCACCCATCCGTCAACCCCGTCCACTGCCGATCAGGTACGTCGTGCGAACAGCACGAGCCCGTGACGAATGCCAGGCGCGCAGGTGCCGAACACCCGAGGGTACCCATCCGGGTGGTGATCGAAACGGACCGGTTCCGCAGCGGCCGGCCGTCGCCGCCGGTCGGATCGGTTCCGCGGCGGGAGCGGGGTGGCGGTGGCGACGGCACCGGGCGGGCGGCGATGGGGGTGGTGGCGGCGGGAGCGGGGCCGGTGGCGACGCGGTCGCCGGCGGGCGGGTCGTCCGCGTCGCCGTTCGCCCGCGCCGGGGTTCGTGCGCGAGCGGGTGGGCGCTACTTGTGCTGCGCCAACTGGATCAGGTTGCCGCAGGTGTCGTCCAGCACCGCGATCACGACCGTGCCGACGTCCAACGGCTCCTGGGTGAACCGCACACCGAGCCCGCGCAGCCGCTCGAACTCCGCGTGCACGTCGTCCACGGCGAACGCGGTGATCGGGATGCCGTCCTCGACCAACGCCTCCTTGTACGGCTTCACCGCCGGGTGGCCGTCGGGTTCGAGCAGCAGTTGCGTGCCGTCGGGGTCCTCCGGCGACACCACGGTCAGCCAGCGGTCCGGTCCGACCGGGACGTCCTCCTTCTTCGCGAAGCCGAGCACGTCGGTGTAGAAGCGCAGCGCCTTCTCCTGGTCGTCGACCGGCACGCTGGACAGGTGGATCTTCATGGGTTGTGCTCCGGTGCGTCGGGCTTGAGCCACCTCGTGACGATGTGCTCAAGCGGTTCGGTGTTGAGGTGGTGGAACTTGTAGCGGCCCTCGCGCCGCGTGCGGACCAGGTCCGCGGCTTCCAGCACGGCCAGGTGCTGGCTCACCGCCTGCCGGCTCAGCACGACGTCGTGCCTGCTCAGCAGCCGTGCGCACAGCTCGAACAGGGTCTGACCGTCACGTTCGGACAGCTCGTCGAGGATGCGTCGGCGGTTGGCGTCGGCCAGCGCCTTGAACAGCTCGTCCGGCATGCCGCCACAATAGGCAAGTGAACACTTGCCTGACAAGTCGTCACCGGAGCCGTGACTTCCAGAACCCCGGCTCCTGCCCCCGCCCTCGGCCCCCCGCCCTCGGCCCCCCGCCCTCGGCCCTCGGCCCTCGGCCCCCGCCCCCGGCCCTCGGCTCCGGGCCTCGGACCCGCCCCGCCCCGCTCCGGCCCCACTCCGGTCCGGCCCCTCCCGCCCCGCCCCGCTCCGCTCCGGCCCCGGCCGTACCCGGCCCCGCCCGGACCCGCGCCGGACCGGACCCGCCCCGGGCGCGGGTTACGCGTCGTACGCCGTGTCGGGCACCGACGCCTCCACCAGGCCCGGCAGCCCGGCCGCCTCGTGGTAGACCCGCAAGGTCTCGGCGGCGACCCGGACCGCGCTGTACCGGGCCTCGACGCGGTCGGCCCCCGCGACCCCGTACGCCTCGCGCCGGGCACGGTCGGCCAGCAGGGGGCGCAACGCGCGGGTCAGGGCGCGGACGTCGTCCGGCGGCACGAGCAGGCCCGTGATGCCGTCCACCACCGTGTCCGCCGCACCGCCGGCGGCCACCGCCACCACCGGCACGCCGCACGCCATCGCCTCCAGCGGCGTGACGGCGGCGCTGTCCGGCGCGGCGCACACGACCACGTCGGCGGACCGCAACAGCGCGGGCATCGCCACCTGCGGCACGCGGCCCACCAGCCGGACCCGGTCACCGACGCCCTGCTCGCGGGCGTGCTCCCGCAGCGCCCGCACGTCCTCCGGCCGCCCGCCGACGACCACCAGCTCCGTGTCCCACACCGACCGCAACGCGGTGATCGCGTCACGCCCGCCCGCGGCCGGCGAGATCACCCGGTGCGGTGACGCCCGGTTCAGCCGCGGCCCCTCCGGCCTGAACCGCTCGACGTCCACCCCGGACGGCACGACCGCGATCCGCGCCCGCGGCACGCCCAGGCGCACGAGCTGCGCCTTCTCGTCCGTGCACCGCGCCACGACCCGGCTCGCCTCGCGCCCGATCAGGCGCTCGGTGGACAGCCGCGCCTCGGGCACGGTCTCGTCGCCCGCCTGCCGGGCCACCGCGCCCAGGGAGTGGAACGTCTGCACCACGGGCACGTCCAGGCCGTTGGCCGCCAGCACCGAGGCCACGCCCGACGTCCAGTAGTGGGCGTGCACGACGTCCGGCCGGTCGGCGCGCCACCGGTCGCGGAGGAACCAGGTGAACTCGTCCAGGTGAGCCAGCAGATCGTCCGGGTGAAGCGGGCTCGGCGGCCCGGCCGGCACGTGCACCACGTCGTAACCCGGTCGCGTGCGCACCGCGTCCGGCAGCCGAGGGGAGTCACGCCGCGTGTGCACCACCACGTCGTGGCCGAACGCCACCAGGGCCGCCGCCAGCTCCGCCACGTGGACGTCCTGACCGCCCACCTCGGCATCGCCGAGCACGGGCAACGGGCTGGCGTGCGCCGAGACGACTGCGATCTTCATGGGTTGTCCTCCAGTCACGGGTGCGGGCACGCCGCATCACGCCGGACCAGGCTGTCGTCTCAACCCCCGACACGGACCGTACAAGCAACCCCCGGCACCCGCCACTCAGAGCGACCGGCCATCCGGCGGTTGACGGCGTCGCTGCCGGGTATGGCACTGGGCGATCGCATTCGACACGACGACCGAGGAGGCGCCATGGCCACCGGGGAGACCGGCTTCGACGACGTCAGCTACGACCTGATCTCCGTGCAGTACCACGCCCTCAAGGCGGGGCACGACTACGGCCAGTACGTCCGCGACGCGGAGAACGCGGGCAAGCAGGAGATCGCCGACTTCTTCCGCCGGGTGATGGAGGAGGACTCCGCCCGCGCCAAGCAGTGCCACGAGTTCCTCAAGGAGCTGTCCGGCAGCTCCGAGTCGGGCCCGGCCCTCACCTGACCGGGTTCCGTCACGATGCGGGTGGTCGTGCTGTCCGACACCCACGCGCCCCGGCGCTGGAAGTCGTGCCCGCCCGCGGTGGCGGAGCACCTGCGCCACGCGGACGTCATCCTGCACGCGGGTGACGTCTGCGTGGCGTCGGTGTTGGACGAGCTGGCGCAGTACGCGCCGGTAACCGCCGTGTGCGGCAACAACGACGGTCCGGACGTGGTCGAGTGGGGCGCGCCGGAGACCGTCGAGCTGGACCTGGGCGGGGTGCGGGTGGCGATGATCCACGACAGCGGGCAGGCCGCCGGCCGCACCGCGCGGATGCGCCGCCGGTTCCCCGGCGCGGACCTGGTGGTGTTCGGCCACTCGCACATCCCGATGGACGTGACCGGCGACGGCGTGCGCGTGTTCAACCCCGGTTCGCCGACCGACCGCCGCCGGCAACCGCACGGCACGGTCGGGCTGCTCGACATCTCCGACGGCACGCTGGTGTCCGCCCGGATCGTGCCCGTGACCTGACCGCGGGCCCGGTCACCGGCGGCCGAAGAGCACGCCGCCGGGCACCTCCTGGTCCGGGTCGACCAGCACCTGGGCCTCGATGGTGAAACCGGCGTCGCGCAACCAGCCCGCGACCCGCGCCACCGGCCGGCGGTGCACGTGCAGCGACATGGGGTGGCCGCCGTAGCCCTCGGTCTTGAGGTGGTGGCGGTCGCCGACGTGGAAGCCGACCGCGACGACGCCGCCGGGCCGCAGCACGCGGTGGAAGCCCGCGAACACGCGCGGCACCTCGGCGTCGGGGACGTGGATGACGGAGTAGAACGCCAGCACCGCGCCCACCGAGCCGTCGGCGAGGTCGAGGTCGGTCATGGAGCCGACCCGGAAGCGCACGTCGGGGTGCTCCCGGCGGGCGATGTCGACCATCCGGGGCGAGAGGTCGATGCCGACCACGTCCAGGCCCTGCCCGTGCAGGTGACCGCTGATCAACCCGGGGCCGCACCCGATGTCGGCGACCGGTCCGCCGGCCGCGCGGGCGGCCTCGGCGAACATCGCCAGCACGCCCCGCAGCACCGCGTGCCGCGCCAACGCGTCGCGGGCGAAGTCGGTGTAGCTCTCGGCCACCGTGTCGTAGGAGGTGCGGGTGTCGGCCAACCAGTCCTGTGCGGTCACCGGCGAGACGTTAGCGCTCCCGTGAGCGGGGTCGCGCCCGGCCGGGGCGCCTCGCGCGGGAGGGATGTCGCGGCAGGTCGCGGGACTCGCGCCAAGGCCGGGGCATCGCCCTGGCAGCGCGGTGATCACCCGCCTGCGGCGGTTGTGTTCCCGGCGGAAGCGGGGTGATCGTCCGGCTCCGGCTCCGGCTCCGGCTCCGGCTCCGGCTCCGGCTTCGGCTCCGGCTCCGGCTGCGGGTGCGGCTGCGGGTGCGGCTCCGGCTGCGGGTGCGGCTCCGGCTGCGGGTGCGGGTGCGGGTGCGGGTGCGGCGGCGACGCGCGGCAGCGCGCGCAATGCGGCGGCGTTGTGCTGCCCGGTGATCGTCCGGCTGGTCCGGCGTTGTCCGTGTCGCCGGCGGCGGCGGGCGGTCGTTGCGGCGGCGTTGTGCCGGCCCCGCCGCAGGCGTGGGGGGCGCCCGCGGGGGTACCCCGGGGGGCGGGGGCGGGTGTCGCCCCC
>NZ_JBHYXZ010000188.1:11453-14981 GCF_042752395.1 Actinosynnema sp. NPDC059335
CGTGGGGGGGGGGGGGGGGGGGGGGGGGGGGGGGGGGGGGGGGCGGCGGGCGGGCGGGGGGGGGGGGCCGGGGGGGGGCCCCCGGGGGGCCCCCCGGGGGCCGGATCAGCCCATCGCCGCCCGCAGCGACGCCGGCCGCATGTCCGTCCACACCTCGTCGACGTGCGCGGAGCACTCGTCCTTCGTGCCCTTGGTCCCCTCGAACCGCCACCCGGCGGGCACGTCGTGGTGCGCGGGCCACAGCGAGTACTGGCCCTCGTCGTTGACCAGGACCTGGTAGGTGATGTCGTCCCTCATGCTTCCTTCTCCTCCTGTGCTACCGCGTACCCGCGCAGAGTCGGGCTGACTGTGACGAAAACCGTGATCACGACTATGCCGACCGCGCACGCCACGACGGCGGTCCGCGCGGACAGCGCTTCGGTCAGCACACCGCCGACGAGGGGACCGACGGCCCCCGCCGCGCCGACGACGACGCCCATCACCCCGCTGAGCCGCCCGCGCAGCTCGTCGGGGGTGAGCAACAACTGGTGCGTGCCGATGGTGGTGTTGGCCGTGGGCGCGAGGAAGCTCATCAACGCGAAGAGCACCCCGAGCAGGTACGCCGACTCCACCACCAGCGCCACCGGGACCAGCAGCGACAGCACCCAGAACACCGAGGCGATCGACCGGTGCGGCCCGAGCGCGCGGTGCAGCGCCGGCGCGGCCAGCGCGCCGAGCACGCCGCCGACGCCGAGCATCGCCGCCATCACGCCGATCTCGCCCTCGGACGCGCCCCCGTCCCGCACCAGCACGATGACGACCAGGTAGAACGCGGTGAAGAACAGGTTCAGCACGACCGCGCACAACGCGGTCACCCGGATCTCCCGCCTGGTCCACACCCACCGCAGGCCCTCGCCGATCGACCGCAGCAGGTGCGGGTGCGACTCGACCGGCGCGGACGGCGGCACGCGCAGGAACAGCAGCGCCACGAACGCCACCACGTGCGTGACCAGGTCCACCAGGAACGGCAGCCACCGCGCCACGGCGAGCAGCACACCGCCCAGCGCCGTGCCCGCCATCTGCCCCAGCGACGACCGGGCCCCGTTCAGCGCCACGGCCGTCGCCAGCTGCGACTCCGGCACGAGCCGGGGCAGGCACGCGTCCTCGGCCGGCTCGAACAACGCCCGGCACACGCCGAGGACCGCGGCGACCGCGAGGACGTGCGGCACGGTGACCGCGCCGGCGACCACCGCCACCACGAGCCCGCCGAGCGCCAACGCCTGGGCGGCCTGGCACGCCAGCATGATCCGGCGGCGGTCCCACCGGTCCACCAGCGCGCCGGCGGGCAGGCCGACCAGGAGCTGCGCGGCGGCGTCCACCGTCAGCACCAGGCCGGACAGCACCGGCGACCCGGTCAGCGCCAGCACCAGCAGCGGCAGGGCGAGCACCGTGGCGCTCGACCCCACCTCGGCCAGGGCCTGACCGCTCCACAGCAGCGTGTAGTTGCGGTTGCGGGCCAACGACGTCGTCACAGCGCACCCCGGCAGTCGGCGGCGATCGCCCGCAGCGCGGCGGCGAAGTCCGCGGCCGCCGCCCCGACCTCCGCGGCCGACAGCGCCGACGGGTGGTAGTACCAGGTGAAGCCCAGCGTCCGGCCCGCCTCGCCGACCACGTCGAGCAGGTGGTCGCCGACGTCCGACGGGTCGTTCGCCTCGCCGACCGACGGCCGCACCGCCCGGTACAGCCCGGTCGACTCGGCCGACCCGCCGTCGAACTGGCCCAGGTAGTTGAACGACACCGAGGGCCGGCCGGTGTCGGGCACCAGGCCGTGCTGCCGCAGCGCCCCGTACCCGAACCCGTTGGCCGGCACCGCCCGCAGCTGCCGGCGCACCGCCTTCACCCGGTCCCGCCACGTGCCGTCGGGGACCTCCAGCGACACCGGGAACACCGTGGTGAACCAGCCGACGGTGCGCGAGAGGTCCACGTCCAGCACGTCCTCGCGACCGTGGCCCTCCAGGTCCACCGCGACCCGCGACGAGCCGGTCCACCGCGACAGCGCCCACGCCAACGCGGTCAGCAGCACGTCGTTGATCCGCGTGCGGTAGACGGCGGGCGCGCCGCGCAGCACCGCTTCGGTGTCCTCTTCGGACAGCTCCACGGTGACCGCCTCGGGCGCGTCGGACGGCTGCGGGAACGGCGGGAACTCGCGCGTCCAGTAGCCGACCTCGTCGTCCAGCGCGCCGCCGAGCACGTGCTCCTCCAGCCGCCGCGCCCACTCCCGGTAGGACGTGGTCTTCGCGCCCAGGTCCCCGCCCCGGTAGGCGGTCTCCAGGTCGTCCAGCAGGATCCGCCACGACACCCCGTCGACCACCAGGTGGTGCGCCACCAGCAACAACAGCGGCTGTTCCCGCCCCGGCCCGAACAGCACGGCCCGGAACAGCGGCCCGGACGCCAGGTCGAACGAGGCGTGCACCTCGTCCGCGACCCGCTCCAGCGCCGCCGGGTCGTCCACGACGGTCAGCACGTCCACGTCGCGGACGTCGTCGTTGTGCTGCCGCCACACGCCGTCCTCCAGGGTGAACCGCAGCCGCAGCGCGTCGTGGTGCGCGACCAGCACGCCCAGCGCCCGCCGCAGCGCGTCCACGTCCACCGCCGGGTCCAGCTCGACCAGGTGCGACTGGTTGAAGTGGTGCGGGTTGCGCCGCCCGGAGTGCAGGAACCAGTGCTGGATCGGCGTCAGCGGCACGTCGCCCACCACCGGCGCGCGGTCGGCCGCCGACGACACCTCCACCGCGACCACCGGCGCGAGCGACGCCACGGTCTGGTGGGTGAACAGGTCGCGGGTGCTGAACCGGTACCCGGCCTGCCGCGCCCGCGCCACCACCTGCATGCTCAGGATCGAGTCGCCGCCGAGGGTGAAGAAGTTGTCCTCCGCGCCGACCCGCGGCACGCCCAGCACGTCCGCCCACACCGCGGCCAGCACCTCCTCCACCGGTCCGGAGGGCGCGACGTACTCCGCGCCGCCCGCGGCGGTGAAGTCCGGCTCGGGCAGCCGGGCCCGGTCCACCTTCCCGTTGGGGCTCACCGGCAGCTCGGCCAGCGGCACGAACGCCGACGGCACCAGGTAGTCGGGCAGCGTCTCGCCCAGGAACTCCCGGAGCTTCGCCACCTCGCCCACCACGTAGGCGACCAACCGCTTGTGCCCGCGCGCGTCCGCCCGCGCCACCACGACCGCCTCGCGGACGTCCGGGTGCGCGAGCAGCGCCGTCTCGATCTCGCCCAGCTCCACCCGGAACCCGCGGATCTTGACCTGCTCGTCGGCCCGGCCCACGAACTCCAGCGACCCGTCGCGCCGCCACCGGACCACGTCGCCGGTGCGGTACATGCGCGACCCGGGCGGGCCGAACGGGTCGGCCACGAACCGCTGCGCGGTCAGGCCCGGCCGGTCGAGGTACCCGCGGGCCAGGCCGACGCCGGACACGTACAGCTCGCCCGGCACGCCGACCGGGGTGGGCCGCAGCGCCGCGTCCAGCACGTGCACGGTGGTGC